>JASIBJ010000698.1 GCA_030045215.1 Streptosporangiaceae bacterium
ATCCTAGTCGAGCCCGACGGTAACCCCGGTAGGCCGGCGACGGCAGGCGCAGCCAGACTCGTGACGGCCAGTGCTAAACCGGCTGGCGTGAAGTGCCGAACATGATCTCGTCCCGGGACGGCACCGATGACCGCCGGGACCGTGCGGCCGCGGCCTTCCTGGCCTTTGCCGCTGGCTGGTCAGGTCCGACCGCCGGGCCGGCGGGGACCGTGTCCGCGGCCGCCTCACCGGACCCGGCCGCTGCCGAGGCGCTGACCAGGGCGCCGTCCTGCTCGGCGGCCGCGGTAAGGTCCTTGGCAGGGCCGCCGTCCCGGGGGCGCGCGGGCTGCGCTGCGCGGCGTTCGGCGTCCCGGTATGGGTCGAGCCGCGGGCCGATCGGCGTGACCGTGGCGGTTGTCCTGCTGTGCTCAGCCAGCGTCGCGGCGGCCCACTCCTCCTTGGGGAGGCACAGCCGCACCGCCTGGTCGTCGTCCGGGACGACGTGCCTGCGCCGCGGGTCGTAAACCCACTCGGCGATCCATGGCCGACTGGCCACGCTGAACCGCAGCTGGACCTGCCAGTTGCCGTCGGGCCGCTTGCGCGAGTCCCACTCGGCGCCGTCGGCTCTCGCGCCCACGCTGCCGAGCCGCTCGGCGACGATGTCGCCAAGGCGCTGGCCCGGTCCGGACTCGCCGTGGCCGCGGATAGTCGCCCGCTGCGCCTCCTGCGCCCGGTACTGGCGCTCGGCCAGAACGGGCCCCTCGAACCGGCGAACGCGGTCTGGCGGTATTCCGGCCTCTTCTGCTATCTGGTCTGCGGTCTCGCCAGCGCGGATGCGGTCCTGGATCTCCTTGGGTCGCAACGGATTCTCCACTTCGATCTCGTACTGGGCGAGCCGGGAGAACTGACCCGTGGCCACGGTCCTCAGCCGGTCGTCGATCGGGAGCAGAAACCGGCCGCTTCGCCCGGGCACAGCGAGGATGGCGTAAGTACCGTCCTCGCTGACTGCGACCAGGCGCAGCTCCTGCATTACTGGTCCCTCCTGCGGCTGCCCGGCCGCACGGGGCGGAGCCCGGACTGCCCAGCCTTAGATGAGTCTGGCGGTATCGGCTAGGCCAGGCCAGCACCTCGCCCGGCATGTCCCGCACTATCCGGGCATGAACCTGGGTGGCCGCGTCGTTCCCGGTGGACAGTACTGCTCGGCAGGGTATTCACCGCGGCGCCGTCAGGCCCGTGCAACCGCGATAATCGCGAGGCGAGCAGGCGCGAGATCAGGTGATCGGGCGGGCCGGGTCAGGTTTGTCTTGCGGCCCAGGCCGGTGCACGAGCTAGTCACTTTGATCCCGTAGGATTCGTGGCCATGCAGGTCGACGCGATCTACGGGGCGATCGGGCGATTCGGTGTCCGCTTTCGGTGGCTGGTTCTGCTCGTCTGGATTCTCGGCGCCATTGCCGCCAGCACTCAGCTTCCCTCCCTCGGCAGTGTTACCCAGGGGAACAACCAGAAATTCCTGCCCGCCAGCGCGCCAAGCTCAAAGGCGGCCGATCTGGCCGCGCCATTCGGCATCGCGGGGCAGGAGACCATTCCGGTGGTGGCGGCGACCACGGGCGGTTCGCTGACCGGGACCGACACGGCCGCGCTGACCTCACTGCAGAAGAGCCTGGCCACCGTGCCGAACGTGACCAAGGTGATCAACGCCGGCGTGTCCACCGACGGGCAGGCGGAGCAGCTTGTCGTCTTCGCCAGCATCGCGGGCAGCGGTAACCCGAGCTACGGGACCAACCTCGTCGACGGCCTGCGGGCGAAGATCTCGCAGGCGCACCTGCCGACGGGCCTCGCCGCGCATGTCACCGGCGACCTGGCCGTTCAGGTGGACCAGCAGAAAGCCTCAGGCAACACCGGTAACAAGGTGCAGGGCCTTTCTGTGCTGTTCGTCGTCTTGCTGCTCGTGCTGATCTTCCGGTCCTTCACGCTCGCGATCACGACGGTGCTCCCGGCCGCGATGTCGGTCACGATCGCCGGACCGCTCGTCGCGGAGGCGGCCAAGCACGGGCTGCAGGTGTCCCCGATCGCGCAGTTGCTGCTGATCGTGCTCGTGATCGGCGCCGGCACCGATTACGGCTTGTTCCTGGTCTTCCGCGTGCGCGAGGAACTGCGCGCCAGCGGCCACGAGACCGCCGGCGACAACTTCCCCGGTAAGCCGGACGCAACTCCCGCATGGGTCACGCGGCTGGTCGAGCGCCGCCGAGGTCGCGTGGCACGCTTCCTGCTGGCCGTCTTCTCGCCCTGGCTGGCGATCCTCGCCGTTCGCAAGAGCGTGGCGGCCGATCTCGCCCATCCCCGGCCCGCGGCCAGGCATGCCATCGTGAAGTCGGTGACCAGGGTCGGTGAGTCGATCAGTGCCTCGGCCGCGACCGTCATCGCCGCCGTGCTGACGCTGCTGGTCGCCTCGTTCTCGTTTTACTCCGACCTGGCCTGGCCCTTCGCGATCGCCGTCGGCGTGATCCTGGTGGCGGGCCTGACCCTGCTGCCTGCGCTGCTGTCCATCCGGCTGTCCCTGCTCGCGGTCAAGCGGTCGCTGTTCAAGGCCATGTTCGGCAAGCCCAAGCTGCTGCCGTGGAGCATTCAGGGCAGCGGCAATGCCACCGGGACCTGGGGGCGGGTGGCCGGCCGGATCGTGCGCCACCCGGTGCCCACGCTCATGGCGGGCGTGGTCGTGTTCGGCGGGCTGGCGTTCGCCGTGCTCGGCTACACCGCGGCCGGCTTCGGCGGCAACACCTCGCCCCCGGCCGGCAGCGACTCGGCCGCGGGCCAGGCCCTGCTGACCAAGCACTTCCCGCAGTCGGCCGCGAACCCGACCAGCCTGATCTTCCAGTTCAAGACGCCGGTCTGCACAGACCCGGCGCCGCTGGCCACCATCGACTCGAGCCTGCGCGCGAGCGGCCAGTTCACCGGGATCACCGGCCCGCTCAACCCGGTCGGCGGCATCACGCTGACACCTGCTCAGTACGCCGGGCTGTGCGGTGCCCTGGGCCCGGCCAAGTCGCTGCCCGCCACCCCGCCCACGTCCATCGACGGCGGCAAGATCCCGGCGGAGGCCTTCCTGCTCTACAAGGCGACCGCGAACTACGTCGCGCCCGACGGCCGGACCGTTCAGTTCTCGACCGGCCTGAAGGCCGGCGATCCCGGCAGCACTGCCGCACTGGACGCGGTCCCGGCCATCAGGGCGGCGACGACCGCCGCGCAGAAGGCATCGGGCGCGACCGCGTCGGG
The DNA here is from genome assembly GCA_030045215.1 of Streptosporangiaceae bacterium. Next base: position 3,253 of record JASIBJ010000698.1, read on the forward strand.
CGTCGGCGGCGAGGCGCCGGCCCTGTATGACATCAGCCAGATCTCCACCAGCGACCTGAAGCACATTTTCCCGATTGCGATCCTGGCGATCGGGTTCCTGCTGGCCCTGGTGCTCCGCAGCCTGGTGGCGCCGCTGTACCTGATTGCCTCGGTCGGCCTGTCTTACCTGGCCGCGCTCGGCCTGTCCGTGATCGTGTTCATCAAGATCGGCGGCAGCGGCGGGCTCGAGTTCTTCATGCCGTTCCTGATGTTTATCTTCTTGCTCGCGCTGGGCGAGGATTACAACATCCTCGTCATGACCCGAATACGCGAGGAAGCGCACAAGCTTCCGTTGCGTGAGGCGGTCGCCAAGGCCGTGGGCATTACCGGCACGACCGTGACGTCGGCCGGCCTGGTCCTGGCGGGCTCGTTCATCGTGCTGACGGTCGCGGCTGGCGGGGGCAACAGCCAGGTCCGCGACATCGGTCTCGGGCTGGCGCTGGGCATCCTGATGGATACGTTCGGCGTCCGGACGCTGCTCGTGCCCTCGGCGGCGGTGCTCATCGGGCGCTGGAATTGGTGGCCGTCCCGCCTCGGCAGGCGCCAGCCCACTCGCCAGCCGACCGGCCCCGCCCCACCCGTCACACCCCCCATGATCACGAAGGATCTTTAGTCTCGGCTGACTAAAAACCCTTCGTGATCATGAAACGTAGCCAGTGGCGGCTGGTATACCGGTGCCGTGGGACGGCTGAGTGAGATCGCGCCGGGCGTGCTGGTGGCGACCAGCTCGTTCGCGCTGACGACGACGACCGTGGTGGCTGGATCGGGG
>JASIBJ010000066.1 GCA_030045215.1 Streptosporangiaceae bacterium
TCATGGCCACGTCGCCCGTGCTGACCCGGCCATCGACAGCCTGATGGACCACCAGCACGATCGCGCCGAGGTAGCCAGCCAGGAAGAGCACGCGCCCAGCCAGGCGCACGAGGATGCCGCGCGCGTTCAGGCGCACGTGGATGCGGCGGATCTGCTCGTGCTCGGCGGAGAATCGTCGCTGCAGCTCGGCCGGGAGCCGCAGCAGCCGGATCTCCTTTGCCGCCGGCCGGCTCGCGGCCAGGTAATAGAGCATCTCGGCGCGACGACTGGGCTCGGCGGCGAGTTCGTTGCCCCGGCTGTACAGGCCGGCGGTATGGCGAGAGAGGATCACGATCGGGAGCCCGAAGACCGGCAGCGCCAGCAGCAGCGGGCTAACTGAGGCGAGCAGGCCGAGCGTGATCAGGATCCGGACCAGCGCCGTCGCGCCGTCCAGCACGGCGGGCACAGCGGCGCCGAACTCCCAGGACTCGGCCTGCAGCAGCTCGAGCTGACGCAGATGCCGCGGCGTCTCCTGGATCACGAGCGTGGGGGTCCCGCCGACGAGCTCGAGCAGCCGCCGGTCGAGCAGGTGCTTAGTCCGGTCAAGCAGCGCTATCCGCACCTGCGAGCCGGCGAATTCTGTGACCGCCAGAACCGTGATCGACACCGCGATCGCCAGGCCCGCGGCGAGCGCGCCGGCCTGGCCGCTCCCGCGGCTGGTAACGCTGTCAACGAACAGCTTGAGCCAGAGCCCGAGCAGCGAGCCCGCCAGCGCCTCCAGGACGACCAGCACGAAGGCCAAGGTCGCGAGCCTGCGGTCGGCCGCCCAGGCGAAGCCGAGCATCCGCCGCGCGGCGCGGGGCGACGCGGTTGGCGCAGGCGGCCAGGCCTGCTCGGCGGACATCCGCCCGGCGTCCGACTGCCCCTGCGGTGTGTCAGTCATCTGCGCTCCCGTGGTAGCTGCTGGCCTGAAGCCGGAACAGCCGTGCATACCGGCCGCCGGCCGCCAGCAGTTCCTCGTGGCTGCCATCCTCGGTGATCCGGCCTTGCTCCAGCACGATGATCCGGTCCGCCCGGCGCACCGTGGAGAAGCGGTGGCTGATCACGATCGTGGTCAGGCCCCTGGTCAGCTCGATGAACCGGTCGTACATGTCGGCCTCGGCGCGCACGTCCAGGTGCGCGGTCGGCTCGTCCATCACCAGGACCCTGGCGCCGCCGCGGACCGCGAACAGGGCGCGGGCGAACGCGATTCGCTGCCACTGCCCGCCGGACAGGTCGACGCCGCCCTCGAACCGGGGCGACAGCGTGGTGGCCGGACCGGCCCGCAGCGCCGCGACCAGATCGCCCGCGCCTGCCATCGCGGCCGCTTCCGAGATCGCCTGGTCATCCTCTGCGTGCTCGACCGAGCCGAAGCCGATGTTGTCGCGCAGCGGCAGCTCGTACCGCACGAAGTCCTGGAAGACCACGGCCAGCCGGCGCCACCAGCTGACTCGGTCCAGCTCGATCAGCGGCCTGCCGTCCACCGCGATCGAGCCTGCCGTCGGCTCGCAGAGTCCGGCCAGCAGCTTGACCAGCGTGGTCTTGCCAGCACCGTTCAGCCCCACGATGGCCAGCGACGTGCCGGCCCGGATGCTTAAGTCCAGGTCGGCTAGCACGGCCCCGTTCCCGCCTGGATAGCGGAAGCCAACACCACGAAAGGTAATGGACTCCCGCGGCAGCCCGGCGGCACTGGCACCCCCGCTCCGGCCGGGCTGCGCCGCCTGTTCCAGGGCTAGCACGTCGGGCACCGGCACTGCTCCGTTCTCGATCCAGGCATCGCCGTTCTGGCTGGCGATCATTGCCATCCCGAACAGGCCCTGCACGATGATGGCCAGCGCCGCGGCGTGCAGGGCGCCGGAACTGGCCGACCTGGCCAGCAGGGCCAGCACCAGTACGTGCGCGGCCAGCAGCATCGCGGCCAGGATGGCCATCCGGATCCGGCCAGCCCGGCGAGCCCGCCACAGCCACGTCATGACCTCGGTCCACTCCCGGCTGTACTCCTGCGCCAGCCAGCCGACGAGCCCGAAGATCCGCAGCTCCTTCGCCCAGTGCGGGCGCAGGCCGATGTCTTGCAGGTACGCTGCCCGGCGCAGCGGATCGGACCAGAACGGGCTGGCCTCGTAGTAGCTGGTCTGCAGCGTGCGGGCCACCGCGAGCCACAGCAGCGTCAGCGCGATCGCGGCGGCCGGCCAGTAGTAGCCGACCAGCACCGCCGCGGCCAGGCCCTGGGCGCGCGCAGCCCACTGGGAGCTGAGCCCGGAGACGAGTTCGCCTGGGCCGTACCTGGCCACCCGGAGCGCGCGGTCCACGATCGCGGCCAGCTCGGGATCGTCGGCCAGCTGCAGGTCCTCCCGACGCAGGGCGCTGGCCATGACCCGGCCGAGCAGGTAGCCGTCGAAGCGCCGGTACAGGTCGGTGCTGATCATCTCCTGCGCGCCCGCTGCAAGCTCAAGGCCGACCAGCACGACGGCCATCGCGATCAGCGTGCCGGCCAGCTGCCGCACCGGCTGCGGGCCAGCTCCGGCCCGGACGGCGGCGGGTACCTGGCCGATCAGGCGCCCGACGAGCGCGGCGAACGCGGCCGGGAGTGCGCCGGTCAGCACCGCAAGCACGGCAAGACCGCTCGCCTCACCGGGGAAGGCGCGAAAGAGCACGCGAGTCGCCGTCCGCCGGATGGCATGCCGTGGCGAGCTGAGGAATTTCACCAGGACCTAATACATGCCGGGCAGGTTAGCAGATCCTGCGGTCCTGCCCAGCGCCTCGGTGATCGCGTGCGAATCGCTACCAGGCTGTCGTGTCATTGCGCAGCGCGACGTGGCGCTGGCGGACCTGGGGCTGTGCCTGGCCCTCGAAAACGGCGGGCGGCCGGGCGGGCGGCCATTCCGGCGGCTGCGGCGTGCCCGCCAGTGCCCAGGCCGCCTGCCTTGCGGCGCCGAGTGCCGCGTACTCCGCCGGTTCTGGCACGAGCACCGGGACGCCGAACACGACGGGAGCGAGCTGTCGTATCGCCGGCGATCGGGAGCCACCGCCGATCAGCAGCACCCGCTGCTGCGGCACGCCCTGCCCGGCGAGCAGCCCGGCTGCCTCGGCGAGCGACGCCAGCACGGACTCCACGGCGGCCCTGGCCAGGTTCTGCCTGGAGGCGTTGCCAGTGGTGAGGCCGCGCAGCACCCCGGTGGCACTCGGCCGATCCGGAGTGCGCTCGCCATCCAGGTAGGGCAGCAGCGTGAGACCATCGGCGCCGGGGCTGGCAGCGAGCGCAAGGTCCGAAAGTCCCGCCAGTGTGCTTCCGGTCAGCGTGGCCACGGCGGACAGCACCCCAGCGGCGTTGACCGTGCAGACCAGGGGCAGGAACGCGCCAGTGGCGTCGGCGAAGCCGGCCACCGCGCCGGTCGGATCGGCGGCCGGGATGGTGCTGACGGCAAACGCGGTGCCCGAGGTGCCGATCGAGATGGCCATGTCTCCTGGCCCGAGGCCGAGGCCGAGCGCGGCACCCATGTTGTCCCCGGTGCCCGCCGAGAGCTGGGCACCCCAGCTGGTCTCCCCGACCACTTCGCCCGGCGAGGCGACTCGGGGCAGCGCGAGCCAGTGCCCTGCGGCTTCTATGGCCAGGTCGGGCAGCCAGGTGCTGTGCCTGGGCGAGAAGTATCCGGTGCCGGATGCGTCGCCCCGGTCGGTCGTGGCCGCGGTGACCGGCGGCGGGTTCCCGAGCGCGTCGCCGCGCAGCCGCCAGGCCAGCCAGTCATGCGGCAGCAGCACGGCCGCCGCCCTGGCGGCGTTGCCGCGCTCGTGCTCGGCCAGCCAGCGCAGCTTGGTGACCGTGAACGACGCGGTGGGAACGCTGCCGGTCTTCTCAGCCCACCACTGCGCTCCGCCGTGCTCGCGCACGAGTGCCGCGGCGGCGCCCGCCGACCGCAAGTCGTTCCACAGCAGCGCGGGCCGCACGACCTTGCCGTCCTCGTCCAGTGCGATCATTCCGTGCTGCTGCCCGGCCACGCCGATCGCGTGTGCTTGCGACAGCAGGCCGCTTCCGGCTTGCCGGAGGGCCGTCCACCACGCCTCCGGATCGCATTCGGTACCGCCAGGGTGCGGCGCACTGCCCTGGCCGACTATGTGCCCGTCCTCTGCGCGGCAGAGCAGGACCTTGGTCGACTGCGTTGACGAGTCCACCCCGGCGACGAGCACGATTCCTCCCTGGCTGGGTGCGGTCAGCTGGCGGTCAGCGCGCGGTCGCTGCCATTCTGGCCGGAGACAAGCTGCCGTCACGACCAGGAATGATTGCCCGTGCATATAGTGCGATACCGAGTCAGCGGCTCGGAGGCCCCGCGGGTCGGGGTGCGCGCGGGCGGAGGGGTGTTCGCGCTGCCCGGAGTCTCCTCGCTCGCGTCGCTGTGGTCACTACGGCTCGCCGAGATCCGCCAGCGGATTGATGAGCGAGACAACGCCGGGCGTGTCCCGGCGGACGAGGTGACGCTGCTGCCACCGATCGATGGCCGGACCGAGGTCTGGGCGGCCGGGGTCACCTATGAGTCATCGCGGCAGGCCAGGGTCATCGAGAGCGAGCGGTCCGCGGATGTCTACGAGCGGGTCTACGACGCGCGGCGGCCGGAGCTGTTCTTCAAGTCCGCGGGCTGGCGCGTAATGGGCGACGGCCAGACCGTGGCGATCAGGGACGACTCGAGCGTGACCGTGCCCGAGCCAGAGGTGGCCCTGGTCGTCAACAAGCACGCCGAGATCGCGGGCTACACCGTGTGCGACGACGTGTCGTCCAGGTCGATCGAGGGCGAGAATCCGCTCTACCTGCCGCAAGCCAAGACCTACCTCGGCGGTTGCGCGCTTGGCCCGGCCATCCGCCCGGCCTGGGAGGTCGCCGATCCGTACAAGCTGGGCATCGCGTTGACCATAGACCGGGCCGGCGAGGTCGCCTGGCACGGCCGCGCGAGCACGGCGTCGCTCCGGCGGACGTTTGACGAACTGGTGGGCTACCTGATGCATGCCGACGTGCATCCCGACGGGGTGGTGCTGTCGACCGGCACCTGCCTGGTGCCGCCAGCGCCCTTCACGCTCGCCGACGGCGACGTCGTGCGGATCGAGATCGCCGAGATCGGCACGCTCACGACCCCCGTGGTGTGCGGGCTGGAGCGAATGCGCGCCGCACTCGGCGAGGTCAGCTGAGCGGCCCCGGCGCTGAGGGGCCAGATTCTGGCAGTCGCGGGCTTCACGAAGCGTTGCTACCGTCAGCTTCATGACAACCTGGGCAGTTCGCGGCGTTGAGCTTCCATTCGGGCAAGAGCCACGATCGTGGTGGATCGACGCGGCGGGCACTGCCCACGACGAGGTGATCGGGGATGCCGAGCCGCTGCCAGGCAGCTATATCCTCCCCGGCCTCGCCGACGCGCACGCCCACCCCGCGCTAACCGCAGGGCCGTCGGGTCCGCAGGCACTGGCCAAGGACGCCGCGCGCGCGAACTTGCTGGAGTGGGCGCTGTCCGGGGTGACCCTGATCCGCGACGCGGGCTCCCCCGGCGGCCTGACCCTGGAGCTGCAGCCCGAGCCGGGAATGCCCGCCGTCCAGGCGGCCGGCCGGTTCCTGGCCCCGGCCGGCCGTTACTACCCCGAGCTGCTCGTCACCCCGGTGGCCGAGGCTGACCTGGTCAGCGCGGCCGTGAGTGAGATCAGCCGGGGCGCCACGTGGGTCAAGGTGATCGCGGACTTTCCGGACCTGGTCGGCGGTACCGGCACGCACGCGAACTACGGCTACCACGCGATCGCCGCGCTGACCGACGCCGTGCACGAGGCCGGGGGGCGGGTGGCGGCGCACTCGACCACGACGTTCGCCGGTCAGCTGATCGCCGCCGGAGTGGACTCGGTCGAGCACGGGACCGGTCTGGACGAGGACGCCGTGAAAGCCATGGCAGACCGCGGCGTGGCCTGGACTCCTACCCTCACCGCCACCCTCGGCCGGCTCGACGGCGAACTGGCGCCGGAGATGCGCCGCTCGCTCGGCGAGGCCCGTGACCGCCTCGCGTTCCTGCTGCCGCTGGCCGTCAGTCTCGGCGTGCCGGTGCTGGCCGGCACCGACGTCGTCGGATCCCTTCCGCGTGAGATCGCGTTGCTGACCAGCCTCGGCCTGTCCCCGAGCCAGGCGCTCGCCGCCGCCAGCACGTGGCCGCGCCAGTACATCGGCGCGGCGGCCCGCCCCGACATCGTCACCTATCACCACGACCCGCGCGATGACCCGGATCAGCTGACCAGCCCGGCGGCGGTGGTGGTCGGCGGAACCAGGCTGCGCTGAGCGTTCATCACGCGCTGCCGGCCAGCGGCCGCTCCAGTGGCGATCAGATGGCGGCGAAAGGAGACCGGACATGACCGCACCAGGAACCGAGGGTAAACGCGGGCGCCGAAGCCAGCACTGGTTCGGTGCGAGCGGCCGGTCTGGAATGGCCTATCGCTCCTGGCTGCGCAGCGAGGGATTCGGGCCCGAGGTCTTCGACGGCCGCCCGGTGATCGGCATCGCCAGCACGTGGTCCGAGCTGGTGCCCTGCAACGCCCATCTGGACCGGGTCGCGGCCGCGGTGAAGCGGGGCGTGTGGCAGGCCGGCGGGTTCCCGCTCGAGTTTCCGGCCATGGGCACGGGCGAGACGCTGATGCGCCCGACGGCGATGTTCTACCGCAACCTGCTGGCGATGGAGGCCGAGGAGCTGATGCGGGCCAACCCGCTGGACGGGGTGGTCCTGCTCTCAGGCTGTGACAAGACCACTCCCGGCCTGCTGATGGCCGCCGCGAGCGTCGACCTGCCGGCGGTCATGGTCACCGGCGGCCCGATGCTGACCGGCAAGTTCCGCGGTCGCGACGTTGGTTCGGGGACTTCCGTGTGGCAGTTCGAGGCCGAAGTGCTGGCCGGCCGGATGACGCCCGCTGAGTTCCTGGCGGCCGAAGGCTGCATGGCCAGATCAAACGGGCACTGCATGACGATGGGCACGGCCTCGACGATGGCGTGCATGGCCGAGGCCCTGGGCATGCAGCTGCCGGGCTCGGCGGCCTGGCCCGCGGTGGACACCCGCCGCATGGAAGTCGCGCAGGAAGCCGGACGGCGAATCGTCGCCATGGTCGAGGAGGACCTTCGCCCCAGCGCCATCATGACGAGGGAGGCATTCGAGAACGCGATCCGGGCCAACGCGGCGATCGGCGGCTCAACCAACGCGGTCATTCACCTGCTCGCGATTGCCGGCCGGGTCGGCGTGCAGCTCGACCTGGCCGATTTCGACGAGCTCGCGCGTCCGATCCCTACGGTGGTCGACCTGATGCCGTCGGGCCGGTTCCTGATGGAGGACTTCTGCTATGCCGGCGGCCTGCCGGTCGTGCTGCGGCAGCTGGCCGAGGCCGACCTGCTGAACGTCGAGCAGGTCACGGTTACCGGCAAGAGCATCGGCACGAACAACGCCACGGCGGAGTGCTGGAACCGCGAGGTCATCAGGACCTTGGATGCCCCCCTGCTGCCGGCCGGATCGGGCACCGCGGTGCTGCGGGGCAACTTGTGCCCGGGCGGCGCTGTCATCAAGCAGTCTGCGGCCACCCCTGAGCTGCTGACCCACCGCGGCCGGGCGGTTGTCTTCGACTCGCCTGAGGCGTATCACGCCGTTGTCGGCAAGCCCGATCTGGACGTCAACGCCGATGACGTGCTGGTCATCCGCGGCGCGGGCCCGCGCGGTTACCCCGGCATGCCGGAGGTGTCGAACGTGCCGCTGCCCGCCAGGCTCCTGGCCCGCGGCGTGACCGACATGGTGCGGATTTGTGACGGCAGGATGAGCGGGACGGCTTACGGCACCGTCGTCTTGCACGTGTCACCCGAGGCCGCCGTCGGCGGGCCGCTCGCTGTGGTGCAGACCGGTGATGCCATTACGCTGAACGTGCCGGAGCGCACGCTCACGCTCGAGGTCCCCGATGCCGAACTGGGCCGGCGCCTCGCGGCTTGGCGCCCGCCGGGCAACGGTGCGTCCTCGGGTTACGCCTGGCTGTACGACCAGCACGTCATGCAGGCCGAGTTCGGTGCCGATCTGGAGTTCCTGCGCGGCCGCCGCGGCCATGCGGTACCGCGGGATAACCACTGACGCGGACCCGCGACACGGCCGCGTCGGCGGGCTGGCCATAACTGGTCGGGTGCCCGGCAGAACCAGGGCCCGGTCCTAACGTCGGCTGGATCCCGTGGCCATGTGCTCGGCGAGCCGCTCGACCGCCGTGCGCAGCCGCCGGAAATAGGCGGCCCGGCTCATGCAGAGCCTCGAGGCCGCCTCCTCATGACTACGGAGCGGTTCGAGATAGCCCGCGACCAGCACGCTGTACAGGAGTTTCTCGGTCTCGCTGTCGCCGAATGCCTCGGCCGCGGCGCTGCGGACAAGATCCCGGACGGACTCGGCTCGTTCCCCTACGGAACTGCCGGTGGCGAGCGGGCTGCGGGCGAGCTCGCGCGGCACCCTGAAGTTCTTCAGTAGCTCGCGGACGGTCTCCAGGTCCGCGACCGGCGGGCGGAGCGGCTCGGCGCTGGCGGGCCTGGGCAGGCCAAGCTCGGAGTAGATCTGGCTGCGAACGAGCGCGAACAGGCCGCCTGGTCCGTAGTCGAGCCGGTAGCAGAGCAACTGCATGGTGTCGAAGGTCGCGTCGAGTTCCGGCACGTGCTGCGCGCCGATGGCCTTCGCGAACTCGATCGCCCCGCGGACTCTGGTGTCGACCGGCAGGTACGCGAACCGCGGACTGACCGCGCCGGATCGCAGCACGCCCGCGATCCCGAGCATTGCCTGGACCCTGCCCTCGCCGCTGAAGTCCACGGCCGACTGCCAGAGCACCGAGTCACCAAGTTCGGCATTGTCGCGGGCGTGCGCGAGCCAGGGCCCGATCAGCGGGTCGGTCTCGGCGAAATTGGGCGAGGTGGCCAGGCTCATGCACACCATGTAGCCGCACATCTGATCCCTGTCATCGCGGGCGATGGCCACCCGGGCCGGGGCCTCGGTGAAGTACCGCAGTATCGCGGGCCACAGGACCGGGTCGCCGCCGAGACTCCGGCCGCGCTGGGCCTGCTCGGCATCGCCGGGCCGGACCGTGTCGATCCGGAGCCCCACGCTCCCCTCCCAGCCGAAGCCCCACTTAATCAGCGGGTTCTCGACCAGGTGAGCCATGTCGATGATGAGCAGCGGGTCCCCGGCGATTGCCCGCTGATAGAGGTAGTCGGCGATCTTGCGGCGCAGGTCGCGCTCAAGATCGGGGTTGCGCGCCCGGAGGTCGGCCAGCAGTGCCTTGCGAACGAGCTCATGCAGCATGATGCCGTTGCCGAGCGGCTCGGTGACCGTCAGCCCGGACAGCTGGCGGTAGGCCTCCTCGGCGTCCTCGTCCGGCAGCAGGGCGCGCAAAAGCTCCGGGGTTGTTGACCTGGCCACGACGGCGATGCTGAGCGCCGACGGCCGGACGTCCTGCAGGTCGGTTTCAACCAGCCGGTGCAGCAGGGACCTGAGAATGTCGGGCCGGTCAGCCGACCGGGCCGCGTTCCAGCCCGCGTCGGCGTTGGCGGCGTCGGCGGCAAGCGCCAGCGCGAGCGGTGATCCGGCCGCCCAGTCGACGATGGCGGGGACGCGCTCATCCGAGACGCCGTGGGCGGCGAGCAGGTTACTTGCCTCCTCGGGCGGCATGGCCGCGAGGTCCAGGCGGGCGGTGACCGACTCCCATCCGCCGGCGAACCAGCCGGGATCGGGGGCGCCGCGGCCGGCGATCACCACCAGTGAGGCGTCGGGCAGCGCCGGGAGCAGCTCGTGCCGCAGATGCGGATCGAGCGCGGTCATCTGCTCGTACGAGTCGAGGAGGATTACCGGCCGATCGTCGCCGGCGAGCGCGCGCAAGGTGTCGTCGAGCACGCTGTTGCCCGGCCCGAGCTCGCGGCCATCGAGGGCCACCACCGTCCGCCCGCGGTCCCTGGCGCGGCGGCCGACCTCGCGCAGCAGCGTGCTCTTGCCGATCCCGCCGGGGCCGCAGACGTGCACAACACTGGCCGGCGGGTCGGCGGCGTCAAGGCACTGGTCGAGGAAAGCGATCTCGGTGCGTCGCCCAGTGAACCGGCGGCGGTCCCGGTCCTCAAGCCGAGCGGCGAGCGTCCGGCGCGGCTCGTCTCCCATGGTTCCATCCTGGCGAGCAAGTTGCTGTCCGCGTTCGCCAGAGGCGCGGCGTAGCCGGGGACTGCGACACGGTCAGCGTACCAAACAGAGACTTCAGTGATATTGCGGCGAGCAACGGGCAAGCGCAATGTGGATCGACGTGCCGTGTGGCGGTTCGGACGGAAATGGAGGATAGGACCAGGTCCGATGGGAACGCTCAACTGCGCGAAGGACAGGAGGGACGCGGTCGAGAGTGCACCGGCGGAGGAGGCCGGTGCCGCCACGACCGGGCCCGATTTCGAGCCCATCGCGGGCGTCGCGCTCGATCAGTTCGCCGCGGTGTCCAAGGGTATCGCGGCGTACAACTACGACCGGTCCAGGCTGGCCGAGGTGGCTGCCGCGCGAGGCATCGACCCGGTTAGCTGGGAAGCCGCATCCCAAGGCTGGACGAGCCGGATTCAGGCCAGCCCGGCTATCGCTCAGGAGTTCAATCAGCTGTACCGGGCGAGCTGACCGGCTATCGTTCGGCACGAGGCGGAAAACTTCTGACCCTGGTCAGCTAGCCACGCTGACCAGTACTGGCCGGGCGGTGCAGCAGCCGTCCCGGCGGCCCACGGCATGGCAGCGGGCCGGGGACTCGCACATTTCGGCGGGGAGTGCGAGAACCCGGCCAGCTGCGCCCGCGGCCAGCCGCTGGCCGTGCGCCGCGACTAGCCGGTACTAGTACGAGCGCGGCAGCCCGAGGACATGCTCGGCCACGTAGTTGAGGACCATCTCCTGCGGGACCGGAGCGATGCGCATCAGACGCGCCTCCCGCCAGTACCGCTCCACGTGGTATTCGGTGGCGTAGCCGAATCCGCCGTGAGCCTGCATGGCGGCATCGGCCGCTTCGAAACCGGCCTCGGCGGCGAGGAACTTGGCCAGGTTGGCCTGCTCGCCGCACGCCATGCCAGCGTCGATCCGCCAGGCTGCCTCGCGGATCGCGAGTTCGGCGGCGGCCAGGTGCGCGTGCGCGGTCGCGAGCGGGAACGCGACACCCTGGTTCTGCCCGATGGGGCGGCCGAACACGGTCCGCTGCTTCGCGTACCCCACGGCCCGCCGCAGCGCGGCCCGGCCAGTGCCAAGCGCCTCCGATGCCACCAGGACGCGCTCGGCATTGAGTCCGTCCAGCAGGTAGTAGAAGCCCTGGCCTTCTTCACCCACCCGGTCCGCGCCGTCCACGCGGAGACCGTCGTAGGTGACCTCGCAGGACGCAACGGCATTGCGGCCCACCTTGCGGATCGGCGTGATGCCGACCGCCGGATCGCGCAGGCTTGCGATCAACAGCGTGAGCCCGTCGGTTCGGCGGGCGCAGTCCTGCGCCGCGGTGGTGCGCGCCAGCAGGAGAACGCGCTCCGACTCCAGGGCCTTGGACGTCCAGACCTTGCGGCCGGTGACCCGGTAGCCCTCGCCGTCGGGCTCTGCGCGCGTCTTTATCGCCGTCGTCTCCAGGCCGGCGTCCGGCTCGGTGACCCCGAAGGCGACGTGCAGGTCCCCGGCGGCGACCCGAGGCAGGTAGCGGCGCTTCAGTTCCTCCGAGCCGTGCAGCACGACGGCATGCATGCCGAAGATCGACATGTGTATGCTGCTCGCGCCGTTCATGCAGGCCCCCGACGCGGCGACTTCTTCCAGGACAATCGAGGCTTCGGCAATGCCCCGGCCACCCCCGCCATACTCGGCCGGAATGGCGATGCCGATCCAGCCACCCGCTGCCATCGCCTTGTAGAACTCCCAGGGGAAGGTGCGGGAGTCGTCGTGGCCGGCCCAGTATTCGTCGGGGAACGAAGCGCATATCTCACGGACTGCCGTGCGGATCAGCAGGTGGTCCGGATCAGCGGTGAAGTCCACGGCGTCGCTCCCCCTCGTCCCGGCGACGAATGTGCGGTGCCGAGGCGCTCACCGCCGCGGTGTCTGCCGTCGCTGCTTGATGATCCTGATGAGCCTGCGAATGAGGAAGATCATGATGTCACCTCCTGCCGGAGGCTCGGGGATGCTGTCGGCGTGGGTGGGGTCGATTTGCTGGCGGTACGACCGGCGTAGTCCAACTGTCGCAGGTTGTCGGCGCTGGCCGTAGCGCATTCGCTGGCCGTTTGCCTGGAGAGAGCGCAGGCGTACAGTTAGGCCCGTGAAGCCATACCCAGCCCAGGGCTGGTACCGCGATCCGTACCACCTGCACGAGGACCGCTACTTCTCGGCGGGCAAGCCGACCAAGCTTGTCCGCGATGGCGGCCGTGAGAGCCACGATGATCCGCCCGACCAGCCGTATGCGGCAGCCGATCTCGTGCGGACGCCGGAGGGCGAGGATGACTTCAGCGGCCGGGACCTGATCAGGGCCGACGCGGCCGAGCGTCGCGGTAGCGGCGACCTGCGCAGGGCTGATGACGCAAGTCTCGATCCGCCCTACCAGCCCGAGCTGGGGGCCCGCCTGGCGTTCGACCAGTTCGACCAGATGCCGCCTGACTGACTCCCCAGCCTCGCATCCCTGCCGCGGGGTAGCGGGCGCGATTGCCGTCCGGCACCACCCTGCCTGCCCAACTGGCGGCGTGAGCGCTCAAGAGCCGGGAACCGGCCAGAACGGCTGCGCGTGGAGAGCGGCGGCCACGATGAGGTCACCGTCGAGGACAAGGCTCGCGTCGCGCAGTCCGTAGCTCGGCCAAGAGCACGTCAGTTGCACGGGCCCTGACGGCGGCAGGGGCCAGGCCCACAGGATCAGGTGCGCGTCCTCACCGTCCTGCGAGCCGCGGCTGCTCTCGCATCCGCTGACCATCAGGATCGGGCCGCGCGCGGTGCGCAGTCCGGCCTCATCGTCCTGGGCTGCCTCGCGCCCGTCGGAAAACCGGAGCCGGAACCGGAGGTCCGGTTCCCGGAGCAGTTCGTGGAAGGCAGTGGGTGGCGTCGGCGCGGCCGGGGTTCCCCTGGCGTGAGCGTCCACCTCGACCTGAACGCCGGTCGGGAAGGCAACAACCTGCCGGGTGGCAACAACGGCCCGATCCGATCGCCCGATCAACTCCGGCCCGATGACATGGCCTCCGATCATCCGCGGCGCCATGCGCCACTCGGGCATGTCATAGGCACCGCCGTTGCCAGGCGTTTCAGGCACGCCAGCAGCGTATGTCCGCCAGCCGATGGCCGGAAGGCCGGCTCCAGGCAGCCCTCTGGTTCCGCGCCACCCGGTGCGTGGTCTGGCCCCTAATCGGCATGTTCACGACGGATACGCCTATTAGGGCGAAGAGTTCCGATCGCGGCACATAGGTATCGGCGGGGTACGACCTAATGGGAAAATGAGCCATGCCGGCAAGGCCCGCGACTGTCCTGGTAGCCGTGAAGCTCGCGGCTGCCCTCGCCCTCGTACTGCTCGCCTGCGGGGCCTGCGCAGCGGTTCCGGTGCATCCGAGCATCGCGCGGTGCTCGGCGTTCGGTGTGCAGGCGATCCGGCGGCACGTTGTCGTCCATGCCGTGCCAGCCGCTTGCGCGGGCTTGAGCCGCGAGCAGGTGAACGGCGCCGTGGCGGCCGCTATCAGGGAGACAGTCGGGTTCAAGCGGAAGGCGGCCGCGAGGAAGCTGGCGGCGCGAGACAGCAGGTACCTCGCTCCGCTGATCACCACGATCCCGCCGCCTCCGGCGGTCGCGGTGAGTACGGCTAGTGGGCCGTCCTCAAGCGGTACCGGGCTCAGCTTGTCCGCGCTTGCCTGCTGGGTGTTGACGGCCAGCGCCGGGTCCTACCTGCTCATCCGGACGCATGCCGTCCGCCGCCGCCGGGGAAGGTGGAGCGCCCGCGGGTCGCTCGGTGCGATTGTCGTGGGGCATGTCGGGGCCGCCGTGGCCTGCGTCGGCACGCTCGCGGCGTTCGCGGTGACCGGTGCGCACGCCGTGGGCTGGGCTGCGGTGGGCTTGGTGAGCATCGCGGCCGGGTTTGGCATGGCCACGCTCGTCACCGCCTTGCCCGAGCCCGGCGCTACCTCACCTGCCGCGCGCACGCCGACTGCGGCCGGCGCACGCAGGCAGCAGTCGCTCGTCGCTGTCATCGCGTTGCACGGGGTACTGGCGACGGCAACCATCTTGCTGATCTGGCTCGCCGTTGTGAGCAGTACGTGAGTGCGGCCGCGATCCGCTGTTACGGAAAGTGACCAGCGCCGAGTCCGCCAGACCGGCTCAGGTCCCGGGCTCTTGCCCGGTCCTGGCCCATCTCTGCGGCGCTTCCGTCGCCGTGCCGGACGCCGTGGCCGGGCCCCGCCGCGAGCCTTGCTGCGCCCGGCGCGCGCGGGGTGTGTCCAGGCACAGCGCGGTGCCCAGCACGACGCCGACGCCGACGGCGGCGCCGGCCACCGTGTCGGTGAGGTAGTGGTAATCAAGTCCGATCATCGAGATGGCGACAGCCACGCCGACAATGACCATGGCCACGACCAGAACTCGCACGCAGGCCGACGCCATGGCCCGCGGCGGGTTCAGCAGGCCAATGGCGAGAATCGTCGCGACGCAGAACACTGCCTGGGTGTGGCCGCTCGGGTAGGTGAGGTACTTGCCGATGCGCTCGTCCACCACCGGCTTGAGCACGAGCTCGGTCAAAATCCACCCGAGAGGTACCGAGATGAGCGTGAGAGCCGCCAGGTCCCGGCGACGGGCGGCGAGGGCGGTCAGGATCAGCACGACCGCTACCAGTTCCGAGCCGACGACGCCCAGGTCGGTGATGAGTTGCAGGGCCGTGTGGTGAGCGCCGATGTGAGCCCGGATCCACGAGTCGGCCGGCCGGCTCAGCGCGTTCGGTCGTGACCGGCCGGCGCCGAGCAGGGCGCCGGCGGTGACCAGCACGCCACAGCAGAAGATCAGGACCACCGCGATCCGGCGGGCTGGTCCCGGCAGCAGCGCCGGAGGCGACCCGCGTCCGGGGATGTCCGAGATTGATGCCACCTCGTTCCCTGCCTACAGGCCAGCCAGCCTAGGCG
>JASIBJ010000699.1 GCA_030045215.1 Streptosporangiaceae bacterium
CGGCGCCCCGCATGAGCTGGCTGAGCTGCCCGAGGGACCGGCCGTGACCGAGCTGGGCCGGCGGCTGTTTGCGCTGGTGGTCGAGGCGCAAGCGGATGGCCTCGATCCCGAGCTTGAGCTCCGGGCCGCCGCCAGGGCCTACGCAGACCGGGTGCGCGGCTGGGAGGCGGAGAAGTAGACCAGCATAGCCGCGGCTGGGATTCCAGGTGGATTTCGCGGGTCTGGGCCGTTCTGGTTCCCGCTTACCGGCGTGCCCGCCGCGACGCCCGGCGGCCGCTCTACTAGGCTCCGAAGCGATCCCTGAGTACCGTTCGACCTCGCAGGAGCTTCACCGTGGCTTCGATCGAAGGCATTCACGCCAGGCAGATCCTTGACTCTCGTGGCAACCCCACCCTGGAGGTCGAGGTGTTGCTGGACGACGGCAGCTTCGGCCATGCGGCAGTCCCCAGTGGCGCGTCGACCGGCATCTTCGAGGCGGTGGAACTGCGCGACGGGGGCGAGGAATACGGTGGCAAGGGCGTCACCAAGGCCGTCAACGCCGTGAACGAGGAGATCCAGCCCGAACTGCTCGGTTACGACGCCGACGACCAGCGGCTGGTCGACCAGGACATGATCCAGCTCGACGGCACGCCCGACAAGTCCAGGCTGGGAGCGAACGCCATCGTCGGCGTCAGCCTGGGCGTCGCGCGGGCCGCGGCGGACTCGGCCAGCCTCCCGCTGTTCCGGTACCTGGGAGGTCCGAACGCTCACATGCTCCCGGTCCCGACGATGAACATCCTCAATGGCGGCGCGCACGCCGACACTAACGTGGACATTCAGGAGTTCATGATCGCGCCGATCGGGGCGGCCACCTACAGCGAGGCACTGCGCTGGGGCGCGGAGACCTACCACGCGCTCAAGTCGGTGCTCAAGCAGCACAAGCTGAACACCGGCGTGGGCGACGAGGGCGGGTTCGCGCCGGACCTGGAGCACAACCGCGCCGCGCTCGAGCTGATCATCGAGGCCATCGGCAAGACGGGCCTGGCGCCCGGCCGCGACGTGGCACTGGCCATTGACGCCGCGGCCAGCAACTTCCTGTCGGGTCAGGCGTACGCCTTCGAGGGCGGCAGCAAGACCGCGGCCGAGATGACCGCGATCTACGCGGACTGGCTGGCCTCCTATCCGATCGTCTCTCTGGAAGACCCGCTGGCCGAGGAGGACTGGGCGGGCTGGCGGGAGCTCACCGCGGAGCTGGGCAGCAAGGTGCAGATAGTCGGCGACGACATCTTCGTAACGAACCCGGACCGGATCAGGCGCGGGATCAGCGAGAGAGTCGCCAACGCGCTGCTGGTCAAGGTCAACCAGATCGGCACGCTCACTGAAACCTTCGAGGCGGTGGACCTCGCCCACCGCGCCGGATATGCCACGATGATGAGCCACCGGTCGGGCGAGACCGAGGACACCACGATCGCCGACCTTGTCGTCGCGATGGGCTGCGGGCAGATCAAGTCCGGGGCGCCGTGCCGTTCCGAGCGGGTCGCCAAGTACAACCAGCTGCTTCGGATTGAGGAACTGCTCGGCGACGGCGCGGTGTACGCGGGACGGGCCGCGTTCCCGCGCTCGGCGGCTGACGGTCCGTGACTTCGGCGGGCCGCGGATCCGGCGAGCCCCCGGCCGGAGGCCGGGCCGACCCCTCGACTCGCCCGAAGCTGACCAGCCGGGCAGCGGTTCTGGCCGTGGTGATCTGCGCCATCGCCCTGAGCCTGGCCTACCCGATCCGGGAGTACATCGCCGAGCGCCGCCAGATCGATCAGCTGGACGCTCTCAACAACCAGCTTGCCGGCCAGCTCACCCGGCTGCGGGCCGAGCGGCAGGCCTTCTCCTCGCCCACCTACGTCGAGCAGCAGGCCAGGGATCAGCTGCACATGTGCTTCCCCTCGCAGAAGTGCTACATCGTTATCTACCCGAGTCATCGCCAGGGCCAGTCCGCACACGCCCAGGCAGGGACCCCGTGGTATGCCGTGCTCTGGAAGTCCGTCAGGGAGGCGGACAGCCCCGGCGGACGATGATATCCGTGACAACGGGCCCGAGCCACGCGGAACTGGCGGCGGTGGAAAGGCAACTCGGCCGTCCGCCCCGCGGGGTGACGGCGATCGCGCACTACTGCCCCTGCGGGCTGCCCGACGTCGTCCAGACTGCACCTCGGCTGCCCGACGGCACTCCCTTCCCGACGCTCTACTACCTGACCTGTCCGCGAGCGTGCGCGGCGATGAGCAGACTGGAGGCGGCCGGCCTGATGCGGGACATGACCGGCCGGCTGGCCGCGGACCCGGTGCTGCGTGAGCGTTATCTGGCCGCGCACCGTGATTACCTCGCCCGGCGCGAGGCGGCGGCGGCGCGGGCAGGCCTGGAGCCGCTTCCGGCCGGTACCCAGAGCGCGGGGGGCATGCCGGACCGGGTGAAGTGCCTGCACGCGCTGGCCGCGCACGAACTTGCGGTGCCCGGCGCGAATCCGCTCGGCGCTGAGGCGGTGCGCGCGGCCGGCCAGTGGTGGGAGGCTGGTCCATGCGTGAGGGCCGATAGCTAAGGCAGCGGCGCGCGGAAAGGCGGACGGATGAGCCAGCGGGTGGCTGCCATTGACTGCGGGACGAACTCACTACGGCTGCTCATCGCTGACGTCGATCGGGCCAGGCACACCCTGGCTGACATCGAGCGCCGCATGGAAATAGTGCGGCTCGGGCAAGGCGTTGACGCAACCGGCCGTCTCGCTGCCGAGGCGCTCGAACGCACCTTCCGGGCATTGACCGACTATGCCGGCCAGATCACCAGCGCGGGGGCCTCCGCGGTACGGATGGTCGCGACGAGCGCGACCAGGGACGCCAGCAACGCCGATGAGTTCACCCGCGGCGTGCAGGTCATTCTCGGCGTGACGCCCGAGGTGATCAGCGGGGGCGAGGAGGCTCGCTTGTCCTTTACCGGTGCGACGGCTGAGCTTGGAGGGAACGGGGCGGCTCCCGCAACCGCGCGCCGCCTCTTGCCGCCATATCTGGTGGTTGATATCGGTGGCGGATCCACCGAGTTCGTGCTGGGCGGCGGCACGGTGCCCGCCGTGGAAGCCGACCTGGTGGCCATCTCGGTCGACATCGGCTGCGTTCGCCTGACCGAACGGCACCTGCACGCCGACCCGCCGTCGCCGGCCGAAGTTCTGGCCGCCCGCGAGGACATCGACAAGGCTCTCGACCTCGTGGCGGTCGCCGTGCCGGTCGCCGGCGCGCGCACCCTGGTGGGAGTGGCCGGGTCGGTCACGACCGTGACCGCGATCGCGCTTGGCCTGGCGGTCTACGACCCTGGGCGCACCCACCATGCCCGGCTGAGTGCGGCGGACGTGCACCGCGTGACCAGTCAGTTGCTCGGGCAGACCAGGGACGAGCGGTCCAGGATCAGATCGCTGCACCCTGGCCGCGTGGACGTCATCGGGGCCGGCGCGCTGATCCTCGACCGAGTGATGGAGCGCTTCGGTTTCGGCGAAGTCGTCACCAGCGAGCACGACATCCTGGACGGCATCGCCTGGTCGATCGCGCGCGATGCCTGAGCGAGATCGCAGGACGCTGGAGCGGCCCACGGTGGCCGGCGGGGAGCCGGTGCGGCCCGGCAGCGGCTGGCCTGAGGATCCGGCGACGGTGCAGACCCCGGTCGCGGTCAGCGCGGCGGACGTGCGGGAGCTTGCGGCCGGCGCGAGATCGATCGGCGAACTGGCGGCGCTGGAGTCGGTCTGCCGCGCCTGCCCGCGGCTTGTGGAGTGGCGCGAGCAGGTCGCCGCGGAAAAGCGGCGCTCGTTCCAGGCCGAGACGTACTGGGGCCGTCCGGTGCCAAGCTGGGGCGCCGAGCGGCCGAGCCTGCTGATCCTGGGTCTCGCGCCGGCCGCGCACGGCGGCAACCGGACTGGCCGCATTTTCACCGGGGACCGCAGCGGCGACGTGCTGTTCGCCTCGCTCTGGCGATGCGGGCTGGCCTCGCAGCCAACGTCGGTGGCCGCGGGAGACGGCCAGCGCCTGATATCTACCCGGATGACGGCCGCCGTCCACTGCGCCCCGCCCGAGAACAAGCCGACCGTGGCCGAGCGCGATGCCTGCGCGGCGTGGCTGGCCGCAGAGCTCGTTGAGCTGCGTGCCGATCTGCGGGTGGTCGTGTGTCTTGGGCACTTCGCCTGGCAGGCACTCTGGCCGCAGCTTGCAGCCGCCGGCATCAGCGTGCCGAGGCCGCGACCGGTCTTCGGACATGGTGCCGAGGCAATCCTGCCCGGCGATCCGCCGCTGGCTGTTCTCGGCTGTTATCACCCGAGCCAGCAGAACACGTTCACTGGCAAGGTCACCGACGCCATGCTCGACGCCGTGTTCGGCCGGGCGCGGGAACTGGCGGGCGCCCGGCAGCCGTCGAGCTGAGCAGCCACCCCGACCGCCGGAATTTAAAGCCGCTACTGACGGTAATAGAAATGGCCTAATGGTGACTCTTAGTGTCAGCCGCGGATCTTCGCATGGATTAGATACACGACATTGGCCTTGAATCGGCCAGCATTAATTGTCTTACATGGAGTGACCAGATGGCTGCGGGGTATCATCACAATGCCCCCGTAGCCCAAAGGAAGAGGCCGGCCCCCTAAAAGGGTCCCCAGTGTCGGTTCGACCCCGACCGGGGGTACCGATGCGCTGCTGACGTGCTGTTATGCCGCTCGTGGCGGCCGACCAAGGCTGACCAGTCATTCAAGCCTTGACTCAGCTGGAATCGTTCAGTCAAGATAAGGCTGTTCACCGGAACGTGGTCGTTTCGGCGAGTCCGCGCGCGTATATTCGCTGCCGCGGAACGCCAGAACGTCCTTTTTAGTGCGAATCCATGGCGCAATATAAGACCACGCGAACATAAAGCACTGCGCGCTCGCCGCCGCCGGAGAGGCGCGGAGGCTGGCTACCGATCCCCTTATTTTCCGGGCGGCGAGACCGCCCGATCGTCATCCGCTGACGTTTGGTCCTGCTCGCTCGATCGTGATCCTGACGATCAGCCGCCGATCGCGCTGCATGGCCGCCCGGTAGTCCGCCCAGTCGGGGTGCTCGCCCGAGATCCGCCGGTAGTAGTCCTCGAGCAAGGGCATCGCCTCCGGAAGGTGGATTAGCTCGGCCGTCCCCTCCACCTGGACCCACTCGCCGAAGAAGCGGTCGTTCAGCACGCACAACGACGCGCGAGGGTCCCTGGCGAGGTTCTTCGTCTTGATCGCGGTCTCGCGCGTGCTGATCAGCACGCGGCCGGCGTCATCTACGGCCGCGACGATTGGCGACATCTGCGGGCGTCCGTCGGTTCGGGTCGTGGCAAGCACAGCCCGCGGGTTCTCAGACAGGAAGCTGGTGGCGTGACCTATGTCCACCGCAGCAGCTTAAGAGCCGTCAGAGCCTGCTGCGGCGTTGAAGCTCATACTCGCGCACGATGGCGCTCGCGTAGCCGTGCGAGAGCCCGTGCTCGTCAGACAGCCAGTTCGCGCGTTCGCTGCAGCGCAGAAGCGCCGGACCCGATTCAAGTCGGCTGAACCACTCTCGGAGTTGAAGTCCGGTTACGGACGGGATGCGGGCGATCAGGTTCCTGTGCATCTCCGGAGAGTGGGTCAGGGACAAGATGCACCTCCATGGTGAGGGTGAGTCCTTGCAGTCGAGACTGCACCACTGTCCGGCCGCTGACAAGACCTGATTGTCAGCCTTCCGTAATGCCCTGTTTAGCCATCGGCCGCGAACGCGGCATAAGCATCCGTTCTGCCGGACCGGCGCGAACGGCACCCTATAACTTCACTATCACGCATAAAACGGGCTAGACCGGGTCCACGCGTGTGGGGCGCGGAGCATTCGGCCTATGGGGACCGAATGCTCCGCGCGTGACGCGACTGACGCGACCGACGCGACCGACGCGACCGACGAGCCTTACGAGCCTTACGAGCCTTACGAGCCTTACGAGCCGAGCGGGAACTCGATGCCGGCGAGGGACGTGAAGAAGTCCTGGTCGCCGCCGCTACCGCCGACGATCACGTCGCCGTTCGTGACGATCTCGACAAAAACGCCTCCGCTTGCCGACTCGTTGTAAGCGGCGAACCAGAGGTTGTGGGTCGGCCGCGCACCCTTCGGCAGAACTCCGAGCGTGGGCAGGCTAGTCCCCGCGTGATCGGCAGTCCCGGTCAGGTAGACGATGCCGTTGCTGACCGTGTAGGCGGGATTACCGGTGCGAAATGCCTTGCCGGCGCCGTGCCAGCCGTTGACCAGGCTCAGGGCATGCCAGGTGATCTTGGTGGTCGACGACGCCTTGGCGGTGGCGACGCTGGCGGCGTAACCCATGCCGCCGCCGAGCGAGAAGGTCAGGGCGATCAGCGAGATGATGATCGCGGGCGATTGGCGCACGGCAGAGCGAAAACGACCCATGATTACCCCATTTCCCCAAGGACCGCCAGCTTGTGCCGGCCGGTCAGTGGAAGAAACGGTAGTGGTGATCTGATCGGTTTTCCGCCCATCTGACGATACCGGCTGGATCGATCAAGTCTCAGCCGAGTCTCACGCGTCATGCCGCGGAGTGTGCGGCCGGCGGCTTAACTGAGTCGCTCGAAGATCATCGCCATGCCCTGGCCGCCGCCCACGCACATCGTCTCGAGGCCGATGGTCTTGTCGTGGAACTGCAGGCTGTTGAGCAGCGTGGACGTGATCCGTGCCCCGGTCATGCCGAACGGGTGGCCCACGGCGATGGCCCCGCCGTTGACGTTGAGCTTGTCGATGTCGATGCCCAGGTCCTGGTAGGACGGGATGACCTGGGCCGCGAAGGCCTCGTTAATCTCGACCAGGTCGACGTCATCGATCGTCATCCCGGCTCTGGCCAGCGCCTGCGTGGTCGCCTCGACCGGGCCGAGGCCCATGATCTCGGGCGAGAGCGCGGTCACGCCGGTGGCGACGATCCGCGCCAGCGGGGTGAGCCCGAGCTCGGCCGCCTTCCGGTCGCTCATGACGACCACGGCCGCCGCCCCGTCGTTGAGCGGGCAGCAGTTTCCGGCCGTCACCGTGCCGTCGGGGCGGAACACCGGCTGAAGCTGGGAGACCTTCTCCAGCGTGGTGCCGGCCCGCGGGCCGTCGTCGGCCGATACCACGGTGCCGTCGGGCATCGTGGCCGGCGTGATGTCACGCTGCCAGAAACCGTTCGCGAGCGCCTTCTCGGCCAGGTTCTGTGACCGCACGCCGAACTCGTCCTGCTCCAGGCGGCTGATGCCGCGGAGTTGAGCAACGTTCTCGGCTGTCTGGCCCATGGCAATGTAGATGCCGGGGACCTCGCCGTCCTCGCGCGGGTTGTGCCAGGTGTAGCCGCCCTTGGCCATCTCGTCTTCCCTGGCCTTAGCCTCGTTGAATACCGGGTTCCTGGTGTCCGGCCAGCTGTCGCTGCTGCCCTTGCCGAACCGGCTCACGCACTCGACGCCAGCGGAGACGAAGACGTCGCCCTCGCCGGCCTTGATCGCGTGGAACGCGACCCGCGTGCTCTGCAGCGAGGAGGAGCAGTACCGGGTGATGGTGGTCCCTGGCAGCGAGTCGTATCCGAGCATCACCGCAACCACGCGGGCCATGTTGAAGCCCTGCTCGCCGCCGGGCAGGCCACAGCCGAGGATGAGATCCTCGATGTCGGCCGGGTCGAGCTGGGGCACCTTGGCGAGCGCCGCTGTGACCATCTGCACCACGAGGTCGTCCGGCCGGATCGTGGTGAGTGAACCCTTGAACGCCCGTCCGATCGGTGAGCGAGCGGTCGCTACGACGACTGCCTCTGGCATGACGGCTCCCTGCAGAGTCTGGTGGTTGACTCAACAGTAACCGCGGTACTGCTGTTCCGCTAAGCCGCCCGGACACCGGCCAGCCAGGGCTGCGGCTCAGGCGGCAGGCGTGCTCGCGGGCTCGGTCGCGAGCACGTGGGGCATGTCCGCCTCGACCGAGTTCCACCGCCTGGTGCGGCACCAGAGCACCAGGCCAGCCAGGGCCAGGATCATCACTATCGGCTCGACTCTGGTGACAAGGGTCCCTTCGATGTCGGCGAGCACGGTGCCGAGCAACTTGCTCTGGCCGAAGCCGAGGCCCGGCATGTCGGCGATCGTCAGCGCGCTGAGCCAGGCCAGCGCCAGCCAGTCGAGCCGCGAGGCCGGGAACAGCACGAGCACACAGATGGCCATGATGCTGTACCAGGCGTACTGATGCGGCCACACGAGCAGCCAGGCCAGGCTGAGAGCGAGGGCCGCCCGCACCGCTGGCCGGTTGCCGAATCCCTCAGGCAGCCGCCGAAGCGCGAGCCAGGTCACCGGGACAAGCAGTACAGCCGCCGTTGGCACCACAAAGTGCAGCGGGATGCCGACGTTCACGAAAATGAGCTTGTAAAAGCCCCAGCCCAGCCCGGTGCTGGCCCTGAGGGTGAGAGCCTTGATCGCATACTTTCCGGCCAGGCCGTACGAGGGGACTAGCACGGCCAGTGCCCCGGCCGCGGCCGCCGCCAGTTGACGGGGCTGCCGCCACAGCGACCAGACGATGGCCAACCCGAACAGTGCGTAGTCGGCCTTGATGTCGGCGGCCGCGCCGATGCAGACGCCGGCCGCCACGGCCGCGAGCATGGGCCGCTGCAGGCCTCGCCGGTCCAGGATGAGCAGGCCGGCTACGCCCAGCGCCGCCGACAGCACGTCGAGGTGACCGCCCGCGATCGCGCTCCAGATGATCAGCGGGTTCGCGGTCCACAGCAGATGAGCCCGCACCCTCGCGGCCCGGTTGCCGCGGAATAGGCGATCGGCGGCATACGCGAGGGCAGCGAACGCGATCACGTTGCCCAGCTTCAGCCAGAAGGCCGTCCTGGCCAGCGAGGTACCGCCCAGGCGGGCCGCGAGGTACTGCTCGCCGGTCGCAAGCGGCCCGTAGACGCTGACGGTGTGCTGCCAGTCGGCCGGAATCCCCGCGGTGTGCGTGAGCAGGAAGAACCTGTAGGGGGTCATCGTGTACGGGTTGTGGCCGACCATCACGATGTGCCCGTAGACCGCGTAGTCCAGCGGGTCGGTGGTGCCGATCGGCGGCAGTACGGCAAGCGCGGCGATGGCCAGGGCCGCCAGCACCAGGATCGCCCGCAGCGGGACGGGCCTGCCCCGGCGGGCCGCGATCAGCCCGGCGACTACGCCGGCCGTACCCAGGGCACCGGCAATCCACAGCGGCCAGATCACGTCGTGGGACGGGACGTAAACGTGCAGTCCCCACGGCCAGCCGCCGGCCGGCATGGGCAGCAGCGGCGGCATCCAGCTGGCGCGCAGCAACCCGGCCGCGATGAAGACGGCCAGGGCAGCGGCTATGCCGGCGAAGGCCAGCCAGCCGAGCAGCCCGCTGCCGCCCGACGATGCGGCGGCCGGCTCGGACTGAGCGGACTGGCTGGCAGTTGTCGTAGGGGAATTGCTCACTCTGATCTCAGAAGTTAGAGCCGACCGTTCAACGCTCACGGCGCGAATTTCCGTACAAGCATATGAAAGCCGATGCCCGGCTGGAGCACGGTTACCCCTAGCCGCGCCGGCTCCCTCGCTGAACGGCATGCCCAGGTAGGACAAGGCGTGCCAGAGTACCTCCAGATGGGGACTGGCGCCGGCGCCCGCAGACGTGGGATAGCGTCGGTGACCTAGGCAGGGGTGGCACGCGGGCGACGGCGCGCAGGCTGATCGCCCGGCAGGAGCGCGGTCCGGCAGGAGAGTGGCCCGGCAGGAGAGTGGCCCGGCAGTTGAGGCGGCAAGAGATGCAAGTTCACGAGTCACTGATCGAGCTATTCGGGAATACTCCGCTTGTCCGGCTCCGCAAGGTCACCAGGCCGCTCTACGCGGACGGGCCAGGCCCGGCCGTCCTGGCCAAGGTGGAGTACTTCAACCCCGGCGGCTCGGTCAAGGACCGGATCGCGCTGCGGATGGTGGAGGCGGCCGAGCGGTCGGGCGAGTT
>JASIBJ010000005.1 GCA_030045215.1 Streptosporangiaceae bacterium
CGGCGGCAGGCTCGGCCAGCGCGGCCTCAGCGAGGCTGACCGAGTCCGGCAGCACGTGCGCGACCTGTGCCGGGACAATGACCTGGCTGGCCGCGGCGCCGGGCCGGGTAAAGCCGAGCTCGTCGTAGGTCTCGCACAGGTTTGTCTCGCCGCGGATGCAGCGGGCGCACGTGCGGCACGGGATGACGCCCTCGGCGATCACGCGCTGGCCGGGCTGCAAGCCCGCGACTCCCGCTCCCGCTGCCGCCACCACGCCTGCCCACTCATGCCCGGGGACCAGCGGGTAGCGGACGTACGCGGGATCGACATCGCCTGCCAGCAGCTCGAGGTCCGTGCCGCAGATCCCGACGTAGGCCGGCCTGACCGCGACCTCCAACGGCCCTGGCGCGGGCTCTTGTACCTCCTGCAGGGTCATCGAGCCGGGCTCGGTGATGACCAGGGCCACACCAGCACTCACGGCAGCTCCTCTGCGCGCGTCGTTGTCCGCATCAGCCGGCCGGCCGCTCGGCCAGGTTCGCATACGGCGCGCCGCCGAGGGCCAGCGAGATCTTGTCGGCTGCCTCGCGGACGACCAGGCCAAGCTCGTCAAGGCGCCAGCTCGGCCGATTGAGCTTGAGCCCGGTGCCGCTGATGGCCGCGACGCACTCTCCGCCGCGATCGTGCACCGAGGCGCCAACGCAGAACACGCCCTCGGCGTCCTCCTCGTCATCGATGGTGTAGCCGCGAACCGCCGCCAGCGCCAGGTCTCGCAGCAGGTCGTCAGGGTCGGTGATCGTGCGAGCGGTCCGCGCGGGCATGCCGGCTTGCGTCGCCAGCTGCCGCGCTTGCTCCGGCGGCAGGGTGGCGAGCAGCGCCTTGCCAGCCGAGGTGCAGTGCGGGTACTCGCGCTTGCCGAGGTAACTAGCGAACCGGACAGAGCCGAGCGCGTCCACGCGGGCGATCACCACGGCATACGGTCCATCGGGGACGACCAGCCGGGTGGTCAGGCCGGTCGCCTCGGTGACGGACCGCAGGATGGGCGTGGCCACCTCGACCAGCGGCACCTGGGCCGCCGCGGCGTCGCCGAGCTTGGGCAGCGCCATGCCGAGCCGATAGCGGCGGTTCTGCCGGGCGCCGGAGTCGGCGGCGAACCCGCGCGCGAGGAGCGTCTGCAGCAGCGCGAAGGCCGTGCTCTTCGATACGCCCAGCTGATCGGAGGCCTCGGTCAGCGTGATGCCGTCCGGTCCGGCTAGCGCGAGGAACTCCAGCGCGTCGAGCGCGCGCTCGACGCTGTGCAACCGGTACCGGCCGGCGCCGGCGTCGTCAGCCGGGCCAGGTTCGCCAGCGACGGCCGGCTGGCTAGCGGCGACCCGCTTGCCCGCATCGGTTCCGCCATACCGATGGCTATTCGTCACAGCCGAATACTTTGCCAGCAGCGACCCTTGTCGTCAATCTGGCCGATACGGCACACTCCGATTGCTGACCAGGTCACGCATAGGGAACGCTCATTCCCTTGACAAGCGCTCCGGTTGGTCTCTTTCATATTCGTAAAGTCAAAACTCAATTTGGCTGTGCCGAATTCATGGTCTCGCAGGGTGCATGACGGACGTCGCCGCGCCTGCGTCGTCAGCGGCACGGCCGCATCACCGGGAGGCGCAGCACGCGATGACATGGCCGCAGTCTGTATTCGGTGCGCTGGGCCTGCCGTCCCTGGCCGGCGGCGCAGCCGCGCCGTCCGCGGCCGGCACCTTCCCCGACGGAGCTGACTTCCGTATCGAGATCCCGAGCGTCGAGGGGCCGGAGGTGCTGGAGGCCATGCTGCGCGCGGCCGAGGCCGAGGGCATCGTCGTGAACAGGGTCTCCCAGGGCAGCGGCGCAATGCTGCTGCGCGACCGCGAGCTGCGTGACATGGCCCAGTCCGGGCACGAGGCGGGCCTCGAGGTATGCCTGTTCATCGGCCCGCGCGAGCGGTTCGGGGTCGGCGCGCACGCGCGCTCGCCCGACGGCAGCGCGCACGGCGATCAGGTACGCGGCGCGCGCCAGCTTCGGTATGCCGTCGAAGACGTCATCCGCGCGGTGGAGGCTGGCATCCGCAGCTTCCTGGTCGCCGACATCGGCCTGCTGCGGACGCTATCCGAGGCACAGCGGCAGGGCGTGATACCCGACGGCCTGGTGTGGAAGATCTCAGCCGCGATGGCACCGTCCAATCCTGTGTCGCTGACCGTGCTCGCCGGGCTCGGCGCCTCGACCATCAACATCCCCTCGGACGTGACCGTGGCCGAGCTGGCCGAGATGCGCTCGGCGGTCACCCTCCCGCTTGACCTGTACGTCGAGTCGCCCGACGCGCTGGGCGGCGTGGTCCGCGGGCAGGAACTGGCGGACCTGGTGAGCGCGGGCGCCCCGCTGTACGCGAAGTTCGGCCTGCGCAACGCGCGGGCCCTGTACCCGAGCGGCCTGCACATCGTCGGGGAGGCGGCGGCGATCGCGGCCGAGAAGGTACACAGGGCCGCCGTGGCGCTGGAGTGGCTTCGCCGCACGGCACCCGGCCTGCGCCAGTCCGAGCCGGGCGCCAAGGGGCTCGGGGTACCTGAGCGGTCCGCCGGGAGTGGCCGTGACGGTCACTGACGGCGGGCGGGCAGCGCCGGGCGACCCAGTGCCGGGCGACCCAGTGCCGGGCGACCCAGTGCCGGCCGGCACAGTGCCGGGCGACCCAGTGCCGGGCGACCCGATGCAGGCCAGCACAGCACGCGGCGAA
>JASIBJ010000700.1 GCA_030045215.1 Streptosporangiaceae bacterium
CGGCTTCCCGCTCGCTGCCCTGGCCGCCGAGCTTGCCGACTCGGCCGGCCGGCTGGACGCTCTGGACGCCGGCGACCCGGCCACCAGCGTGCGGGCGGCGATCTCCTGGTCCTATGACCAGCTCAGCGAGGAAGCGGGCCGGATGTTCCGGCTGCTGGGCCTGCACCCTGGACCCGACATCTCCATTCCCGCCGCCGCCAGCCTCGCCGGAATAGCTGAGGCCGACGCCCGCCGACTGCTGCGGGAGCTGGCCCGCGCGCACCTGATCATGGAACACGTCCCCGGCCGGTACGCCTTTCACGACCTGCTCCGTGCCTGCGCCGCGGACCAATCGCGGCGCTCTGATACCGACACCGACCGGCGCGAGGCCACTGCCAGGATGCTCGACCACTACCTGCACACCGCCGCCGGTGCCAGCCTCGTGCTGAACCCGTCAAAGGAGCAAGTGGCCCTGGCCCCGCCCAGGCCCGGCACCGCTGTCGGGCGGGCGGCCGATTACTCGCAGGCCCTGGGCTGGTTCGAGGCCGAGCATCAGGTCCTGCCGGCCGCCGTCGGCCTGGCCGCCGGATCCGGGTTTGACTCCCACGCCTGGCAGCTCCCCTGGGCCATCGCGGACTTCCTCCAGATTCGCGGGCACTGGCAGGAATGGGCCGCTACCCAGCGCACGGCGCTGGCCGCGACGACACGCCTCGAAGACCCCGCCGGGCAGGCGCTAGCCGGCCGCCTCCTGGGAAACGCCTGTACCAGCCTCGGCGACCATGATCAGGCCCATGGCCACTACGCCAGCAGCCTCACGCTGTACCAGCGGCTCGGCAACCGCCTCGGCCAGGCCAAGGTCCACCACAATCTCGGCTACCTAGCCGAACGTCAGGGCCGCTACGCCAACGCTCTGCTGCACGATGAGCAGGCGCTGCGCCTGTTCCAGGCCATCGGCGACAAGGCAAACGAGGCCATCACGCTCAACAGCATCGGCTGGGACCACAGCCTGCTCGGCGACTACCAGCAGGCCCGCGCATTCTGCAGACATGCAATCACCCTGTCGGCGGAAACCGGCGACCGCTGGCTTGAAGGAGCAGCCTGGGACAGCCTGGGCTACGCCGAACACCTCCTGGGCAACCTGGCCGAAGCGGCCGCCTGCTACCAGCGCACGCTCAGCATCGCCCGGGAAGCCAGCGCCCGCCTGCTGGAAGCGACCGCCCTCACCCACCTTGGCGACACCCGCAACGCCGCCACCGAGCTGGCGCAAGCCCTGGAGGCCTGGCAGCAGGCGCTCGCCATCCTCGACGATCTCCAGCACCCCGACGCCGACCAGGTACGCGCCAAACTCGCCAGCACAAATGACCACGCCTCGAAGCCCTAAGCGGAGCGATGCGCCAACCCGAGGGGACGGCGTACCGCTGGAGTTCGTTTAGCGGCCCTAGCCCTGGCACCCGCTTGCCAGCAGGCACGAAGCGCCCAGGTGGGTGCGCGGACCGCGCTGGCGTCAATCGGCGAGTTCGGCTGGCCAGCGCTGCGCCGGGGCATGGCAGGCGCACGGGCGAGGCGCGAGCTGGTGCAGGCCGGTCATGACGGTCTTGAGGATCGCCTCGAAGATGTCGTCATCCTTGACCTCGGGCAGTTCGGTCCGTACCTGCCAGATACTGGGATGCTCCATCCGATCGACCGCCAGGTAAGCCTGCCTCCAGGCGGCGCGGTCGTTCTGCTGCAGGCGCCTGTCCAGGGCCAGGAACAAGGCCTCGCTGCCGGCCCAGGCCAGCGAAAAGTCGCCGACGGCCCGGTACATCAGCGCCGCTTCCGCGGCCTCGAAACCGGCCTCCAGCATCGCGCCGATGATGATGTCCACGGCCCGGATCTCGGCCGGCCCCTGGGTGGTCCGGTAGGCAGACATCGAGGCCGCTGCCGGATGGGCCAGGTAGGTGGTGCGCAGCCGCCTGGCCATCTCGGTCAGCGTGTCCATCCAGCAGGCGCTCGGCTCAAGCTCGGCCATCGCCTCGCCGATGAGCTGATCGGCGATGGCGAGCACCAGGTCGTCCTTGCTGGCGAAGTGCCGGTACACCGCGGTCTGGTCGGCCCCGAGCGCACGGCCGAGCTTAGGCAGGCTGAACCCATCCAGGCCGTTCTCGTCCAGCAGCCGCAGGCTCTCGCTGACGATGATCTCCCTCGTTAGGCTCCCGCGCCGGAGGCGTGGCCGTGGCACGTCCGCATGCGCGCGCGAGGCTGGCACAGCTGCCACCCGAATCCCCTCCCGCGGTCGTCAGTAAGCCCCCTGGCTGACAGTAAAGCCTACTTGCGAGTAGAGAGAGTCAAAGCCATTGACAATGGCTTTGTCAAGTGCTTGAGTACCGGGCAACTCGGAGCGGAAGGGAGCCCCGATGCAGCGCGGACAGGCCGAGCTTCTCTTCTGCAACGGCACGGTCTTCGACGGCCGTCGCTTCTTGGACGGGAGCGCCGTGCGCGTCCGCGACGGACGGATCACGGCGGTTGAGCGGGGGGTCTCGGGGGGTCGTCCCCCCAGGCCAGCAAAGCGGCCGGCCGCCGGGGACTCCGGGCCGGCGACCGTGGTGGACCTCAACGGCGGCACGCTGCTGCCCGGCTTCATCGACGCGCACGTGCACCCGGTGTTCGGGGGAGAGCGGATGCGCAGGTGCGACCTCAGCGAGGCCAGGTCCCTGCCGGAGTACCTCGACATCATCGCCGTCTACGCGCAACGGCACGCAGGCGACGGCTGGGTCACCGGAGGCGGCTGGTCCATGGAGGCTTTCCCCGGCGGGGTGCCGACGGCCGCGTCGCTGGACAGCCTCGTTCCCGATCGCCCGGTGTTCCTTCCGAACCGCGACGGCCATGGTGCTTGGGTCAACACCAAGGCGATGCAGCTGGCCGGGATCGACGCCAGGACCCCAGACCCAGCCGACGGGCGGATTGAACGGGACCAGCATGGCAACCCGGTCGGCATGCTGCAGGAGGGTGCGGCCCAGCTGGTCTCCCGGCTGGTCCCGGCCGTCACCGAGGACGACCGGGACCACGCCCTACTGGCCGGCCAGGAGTATCTGCTGTCGATGGGCATCACCGGCTGGCAGGACGCGATCGTCGGGCCCGTGCACGGCTCAGGCGATCAGCTGCCCGCCTACCTGCGCGCTGCGCGCAGCGGCAGCCTGCAGGCGAATGTCGTCGGCGCGCTGTGGTGGGCTCGCGACCGTGGCCTCGACCAGCTGCCGCAACTGATGGAGCAGCGCGATCTGGTCGCTGGTGACGACGGGCACCGGCCGGCCGATGGCCGCGTCCGGTTCCGTCCGACCAGCGTGAAGATGATGCTCGACGGCGTAGCGGAGAACCACACGGCCGCGATGCTCGAGCCCTACCTCGACGGTCACGGCTGCCAGACCGAGACAACCGGCCTGGACTTCATCGACCCGCACGAGCTGCCCAGGTTCGTCACCGAACTCGACCGCGCCGGCTTTCAGGTGCACTTCCACGCGCTCGGCGACCGCGCCGTCCGCAACGCGCTCGACGCGATCGAGGCCGCCCGGCGGGAGAACGGCGCCAGCGGGCTGCGGCATCACCTGGCGCACCTGCAGGTCGTGCACCCGGATGACATCCCGCGGTTCGCGCAGCTCGGCGCGACCGCCAACATCCAGCCACTGTGGGCCGCGCACGAGCCGCAGATGGACGAGCTGACGATCCCGTTCCTCGGCGACCGCCGGTCCGCCTGGCAGTACCCGTTCGCCTCACTGCAGCAGGCCGGCGCCGCGCTGTGCGCGGGCAGCGACTGGCCGGTGAGCAGCCCGAACCCGCTGCTGGGCGCCCACGTTGCCGTCAACCGCTTCGCCCCGGACGGGGACGAGGCGGCCCGCGATGATCCGTTCCTGCCCGAGCAGCGGCTCGGGCTGGCCGCGATCCTTGCCGCTTACACCTCCGGCAGTGCCCGGATCAACGGCCTGGAGTCGGTCACCGGCGCGATTCGCGTCGGCCTGGACGCCGACTTCGCCATCGTCGACGCCGACCTCGCCCACATCCACCGCCACGAAATCGGCAGCGCCGCCGTCACGCAGACCTGGGTCCGCGGCGAACTCGTGTACGCCCGCAGCCAGGCCGCCTGAAGCCAACGACGACCGGCCTCAGCACACCAGACAAACCACGCCGGCCAGGGCCGGACTGAGCATCACGTTCTAGGAGGACATGATGAGCACCAGACGGCGCACATCGGCGGCAGCGGCCAGCCTGGCTGCGTGCGCGCTCCTCGCGGCGGCCTGCGGCCGTTCGGTCAATGCCAGCACCGCATCCGACCAGGTCTCGCCGACCAAGGGCTTGGTCACGACCACGCCGGCCGGGACCAAGACTGTCAGCTCGGTCACCTGGGCGGTATACCGCCCGGTCAACTCCCTTGACCCGATCTTCGCCTTCGACTAC
>JASIBJ010000701.1 GCA_030045215.1 Streptosporangiaceae bacterium
GAGCTGCGCGATCAATTCGAGGGTGAGTCTCCCCGGTGGGTGCCCGACGCGGTTTACCGGCGGGTCTTCGACCGCCTCCACGCCCGCCTGCATCAGCGGCTGATGGCGATGGCCGCCGATCCCGACGACGATACCCGGCAGCAAATCAAGCAGTGGATCGCCGGGCTGCCTGACCGCCTGGAAACATCCCCGGAGCTGCGTGAGCGCGGTGAGCGCCTGAAGCGCGACATTCTGGCCAGCGCCGCGCTGCGGGACTGGTCCTCCACGCTCTGGCAGCAGGCCAAGGACACCTTGCGTATCCAGGCGGCCGACCCCCACTCGGAGTTGCGCCGCCGGCTGGCCGAGGCGCTGGTAGCCGGTAGCCGCCGTCTGGTATCCGACCGCCGCCTCCAGGACAGCTTTGAGCGCATGGTCGAATCAGGGGCCAGGGCGATCGCGGACCGGTTCCACGACGACCTCGCCGACCTTGTCACCGGCACGATCCAGCGGTGGGACGCGGCCGAGACGTCCAGCCAGCTTGAGTTGCTCCTCGGGCGAGATCTGCAGTACATCCGCATCAACGGCACGGTCGTGGGGGCGGGCGTGGGACTGGCGCTGCACGCGATTGCCCTGGCTCTGGCCTGAAGCGGCGGCTGACCCCGACGGACTGAACACGGCCTGATGGCGTGAGCGGGAGTGCCGCAGCACGAAACCGTCGGTGACGCCCCGAAGTGTACCGAGCGTTTGCCGAGGGCAGATCTCTGCCGGGACGCCAGCGGGGTCGGCCGTTCTTCCTGACGAGGGGACCCGATGCGACGCGCGGACGAACGGGCCGATCAGGGGACGGCACTCCATCTGACGGCGAATCTCTTCGCTGTCGCCTTCGGGTTGGCTGGCCTGGCGCAGGCATGGTCAGCGGCGGCAAAGCTGGCGCGCGCTTCGGACTGGCCAGGGGACGTGCTCTGGATCCTCACGGCGGTAATCTGGCTGGTCACGCTGGCCGCCTACCTGGCGAACGTCGCTGCCCAGCGGCGCTGGAAAACCGAGCTGTCCGATCCGACGTTCGGGCCGTTCACGGTACTGATCGTTATCATCCCCATGTTGCTGGGTGCGCGGCTGGCTGACCAGGCCAGAGGCGCAGGAGAGGTTGTGTTCTGGTGCAGCGCCATCCTGGTGGTGCTCGTCGGTGCGTGGATCACCGGGGACTGGATCACGGGGGAATGGGGCGCCGGCGAGGGTGCTATCAAGCGGTGGCATCCCGGCTACTTTCTGCCCACGGCCGCTGGCGGCCTGCTAGCCGGGGGCGCGAGTGCGGCTCTGGGTTTCGCTACCCTCTCGCGCGTGCTGTTCGGCCTGGGCATCACTTCCTTCGTGGTGCTCGCGTCGATCATCTCGCTGCGGCTGTATGTCGTGCCGTCGTTGCCGCCGCCGCTATTGCCGACAATCGCGATCGACCTCGCGCCGCCCGTGGTAGCCGGCAACTCCTGGTTCGTCATCAACGGCGGCAGGGTGGATACGGCCGAGGCCTTCCTGGGCGGTATGTCAGTGTTGATGCTGCTGGTGCAGCTGAGGCTAGTTCCCTTGTACCGGCGGGCTCAGTTCGGGCCCGGCTTCTGGGCATTCTCGTTCCCCTTCGCCGCTGCCGTGACCTACGGCGTCCACTGGCTGGCCGCCGAGCGTGTGCGGGGCGGCACGGCCATCGGCTATGCCCTGGTCGGGATCCTCACCGCCGGGTTCGCGCTGCTTGCCGCGCGGACGATCACCGGCCTGGTCCAGGGGACGTTCTTGCCGCGGGCTCCTGCGCCGGCACCATAGGGCCAGTGCGACGCCGGGGTCTGAATGCCGTCGCTCTCGGTGGGCAGAAGATGCCGGGAAAGAGGCACCGCGCCGGCCCTGGACGATCGGCGTATGCGACCCATCGTCCGGGTATCAGCCCCAGGGGAGAAATCCGAGAGAGTAGGAGCGCGTCGTGGCAGAGCGCTGGCCAGCGGTCTCCTATGACCGGTGGGGCGAGACATGTGACACCCTGCACGCGCATACCCAGGTGCTGGGCAAGCTGGCGGTCGAGTTGGCCCCGCCGGAGCCGGAGTTGCAGCACGGGGCACTGCGGCTGAGCGCGCGGGGCTGGGAAACTGCGCCGCTGCCCGCGCCCGACGGGTCCGGGTCGCTGGTGGCGGCGCTGGATCTGCGCGTTCACGAGGCGGTGGTCGAGCACGACGGCGGTGCCGTCGAGCGCGTGCCGCTGACCCCGGACCGGCCGGTGGCCGAGGTCGCCGGGGACGTGCTCGCCGCGGTGGCCAAGGTGGCGGGCGAGGTGCGGATCAACCCGGCGCCGCAGGAGGTTCCGTGGAGCGTGCCGCTGGACGAGGATTACGACCACGCGCGCTACGACGCCGACCGGGTCCGGGACTACTTCGCAGCGGCCACCCAGGCGGCGCTGGCGCTGTCCGCATTCCGCGCGCCCTACCGCGGCCGCTCCACCCCCGTGAACGCGTGGTGGGGAAGGTTCGACCTGGCCGTGACCATGTTCTCGGGCCTTCCGGCCGACCCGCATTCCGACGACTTCATCGCCCGCAACTCCGACGACGCCCAGCTGGTGATGGCCGGCTGGTGGCCGGGGGATGCCCGCCACCCGCAGGCGGCGTTCTACGCGCTCACTCACCCGGCGCCGGCCAGTTTCGCTGAAGGTACCCTTTCCCCGCCCGCGGCCTACTGGGACAAGCTTCAGGGGGAGTACATCCTGGACTGGGACGACGTCCGCGCTGCGCTGGACCCGCGCGGCGCGGCGGTCGAGTTCGCCCGGTCCGCCTTCCAGCACGCCTGCCAGGTCAGCGGGTGGGACCCAGGGCTGCCCGGCAGCACTGAGGGCAAGCCACCCCCGGTCAGATGACGCCACCCTCACGTCACGCGGGACCCGTGCACCCGGCGACCGCTTGCGTGCCGGTGGCCTAGCATCGGGCCCATGCGGTTTGCCAAGGGGCATGGCACGGGGAACGACTTCGTGATCCTGCCCGACCCTGAGGGGCAGCTTGACCTACCCCCTGAGCTGGTCGCGCGTTTGTGCGACCGGCACACCGGGCTGGGCGGAGACGGGGTCTTGCGAGTGGTCAGGACCACCGCCGCCGGCGTTGCCGGCGAGCAGGCAGCCGAGTGGTTCATGGACTACCGGAACGCCGACGGCAGCCTGGCCGAGATGTGCGGCAACGGGGTTCGCGTCTTCGCCAGGTATCTCCTCGATGCAGGGCTGGCGGAGGGGCCGGAGCTAGCGGTCGCGACGAGGGCCGGGCTGCGGATGGTCGGGGTCGAGGCCGACGGCCAGCTCACGGTGGACATGGGCAGCGCGCGGGTGACGGGCGAGGGCTCCGTGCGGCTCGGCGGTCAGGTGCTGACCGGTCTGGCCATATCGGTAGGGAATCCGCACCTGGCCTGCGTGGTCGGTGAGCCGGTGGCGGACATCGACCTGTCCGCGCCGCGGCTGGCGCCGGCGGCCGGTTCAGCTGCCGGGGTGAACGTCGAGGTGCTGCGGGTGACCGGCGAGCACGAGATCGAGATGCGAGTGCACGAGCGCGGGTCTGGGGTGACCCTGTCCTGCGGCACGGGCGCTGTCGCGGCCGCGGTAGCGGCGGCCGCCTCGGTCGGAGAGTGGATGTCGGACGGCGAGTCGCCGTGGATCGTGAACGTTCCCGGCGGAAGGCTGGCCGTGACGCCGAGCGCCACGGCCAGCCTTCTCACCGGCCCTGCCGAGATTGTTGCCTGGGGCGAGATCGCGGCCAGCTGGCTCGCTGGCGTGCCGCCCGCGGGTATGCCCACCGGCCGAGCGGGCTAGAGGCCGGCCGGGTGCGGCCGGGCCGAGTGGGCCTTGGCCGCCGGGTCGGTCAGCTTGAGGCCCACGGCGATGAGCGTCCATCCGGCGCGCTCTCTGATCGATTCCCGCTGTTCGCGCGCGGCCGCGGACGCCCGGTGGCAGCGCGATGCACTCTGGCGGACTTCGGTGATGTGCTGCGAGGCGACCTCGTCAAGCATCTGCGTGTTCATCGTTGTCAAGTCCCTTCTGGTTGGCTGAGGGGCGCTGGGCATTGGCCCGGTGCGTATGTGCGTGGTCAGGATTGGGCTCGCTCATCGGCCGCGGGCGCCGGGCGGACGCTGCCCTTGCGGACCCTGATGTCGCCGCTGATCGTGCGGCACCTGAGTTCTAGCTCCGCGGTCTCGTCCGACTGCCCGCTGTCGTCGGCCTCGTCG
>JASIBJ010000067.1 GCA_030045215.1 Streptosporangiaceae bacterium
GCCGGCGGGCGCTGCTGGGAGCCTCGCTCGCGGCCGGCGCCATGGCGGGCAGCGGTGCGTGGCAATCGGCCGCCGCCCAAGGCGTGATCAGGGGCACGGCTCGCGCAACGCGCGGCGCGGCCGCGCAGGGCACTGCGAGCGCGCCTGTTCTCCGCGCACCTGGATCACTGCCGTATCCAGAGCTTGCGGCGGGGACCGACACCATTCCCGAGATCCAGCACATCGTCGTGCTGATGATGGAAAACCACTCCTACGACAATCACCTCGGGATGCTCGGCCGAAGCGGCGCCGACGGCTTCACGCTGGGTGCCGACGGCAAGCCCACGGCGACCAACCCCTATGCCGACGGCAAGATCCAGCACGCGTTCCGGATGCCGACGACCTGCCAGCTCTCCGGCCAGCCCAGCCAGACGTGGGTCGCTAGCCACACGCAAGTGGCGAATGGCCACATGAACGGGTTCGTCGAGTCAGCGAGCGGACCGGTGGCGATGGGCTACTGGGAGAAGGCCGATCTGCCGTTCTACTACTCGATGGCCTCGACGTTCCCGATCGGCGACCAGTACCACTGCTCGGTGCTCGGCCAGACGTTCCCGAACCGGCGCTACCTGCTGGCGGCGACGTCGCTCGGCATGATCAACGACGGCGTGCCTGACCCGTTCGACTACCCGGCGAACGGAACCATCTTCGAGCACCTGCACAGGGCGGGCGTCTCGTTCGCCGACTACTACTCGCTGCTCGACTCGTTCCTGCCGACGGCGACGATGGGCCTGTTCCCTGAGGACCTGGTCAAATACGGCGATCACCTGCACCTGATCGACGACTTCTTCGATGCGGCGAAGAGCGGGACGCTGCCGGGGTTCAGTCTGGTTGAGCCGAACTACGGCAAGAGCTCCGAGGAGGACCCGCAGAACATCGTCTACGGCGAGCAGTTCGCGGCGCAGGTCATCGACGCAGTGATGACCGGCCCCGGCTGGAAGAACACGCTGCTGGTCTGGACGTTCGACGAGCATGGCGGGTACTTCGATCACGTGGTCCCGCCCGCGGCCATCGCGCCGGACGACATCCCGCCGAACGGCAGTCCCGCGTACAACGGGTTCAGGCAGTATGGAATCCGCGTGCCGATGTCGGTCATCTCGCCGTGGGCGCGGGCCGATTATGTCTCGCATGAGGTCATGGACCACACGAGCATCTGCGCGCTGGTCGAGGCCAAGTGGAACTTGCCGGCGATGACGCACCGCGACGCCAACGCGCACAACATGCTGGACATGCTGGACCTCAAGGAGGCCGCGTTCCTGACGCCCCCGAAGCTGGCCAAGCCGCTGATCGACACCGATCCGAGCGCTCTCGCGTGCAACACGAATGGGCCGGGAACGATCCCGCCGCCGGGATCGGTCACATAACGCTTGCGCGGCCGGATTCGACGGCGCGTTCGGCCCGCCGGTCTTGATGCAGAGCGACCGCCACGATCACCAGCGCGATCCCGGCCAGGTCACGCATCGTCGGAACCTGGCGCAGAACGACCAGGCCGATCACGGTTGCGGCGGCCGGCAGTAAGGCCAGCATCAGGGCGAAGCTGGCCCGGCTGAGGCGGGCCATCGCGAGCTGGTCGGTGACATAGGGGATGACCGACGAGCAGACTCCGACGCCGATGCCCCAGAGCAGCCAGGCCGGGTGCGCGAACGCCGGGGCGGCGGGAATGATGCCGATCGGGGTCGCGACCACGCACGCGATCAGCATCGAAAGGCCCAGCTGGTCGATCCCGCTCATCATCGATGTCGCCCGGACCGGGCGGTTCGCGATCCGGTGGCCGAGTATCACGTAGAGCATGAACCCGGCGCAGTTGCCGAAGGCGAAGACGAACCCGAGGGGCTGGCTGACCAGCCGGACGCTGGTAAGCACGCCGACGCCGGCGATTGCCAGCCCGAGCGCGATCAGATTCCGGCGCGTCCGCACGCCGGCGGCCGCCAGCACGACCGTGCCCAGGAATTCGATGGCGCCGACCGTGGCCAGCGGCAGCCGGTCAATGGCCAGGTAGAACAGTGAGTTCATGGCCGCCAGCACGGCGCCGAGCAGCAGGAGCACCCGGCGCTGGGAGCCGTCGGCCTGAGCCAGCAGCCGCCACGGCCGCCGCCAGCTAGCGAACGTCAGCGCGGCTGCGGCGATCCTGAGCCAGGCCACGCCGAGAACCGCCACATGCGCGAACAGCAGTACGGCCAGGGACGGCCCGAGGTAGTGGAACACCGCGCTGGTCAGGAAGAACGAGGCGGGCGGCAGGCGATTCACGGTCCCGGCGAGCCGGCTAGCGGTCGCACGCTGCTGCGCCGGCGTGCGGGCCCCCGAATCGGGTCTGACCACATCTCTCATTGTCGAAGCTCGCTGCACGCGGGCAAATGGCACAGCTAAGGCATAGATCGCTATCTGCCTTCGAAACGAACTAGTTATCGCGCTATTACCTCTGGCTGACCGAGAGACACCGCGTTCCCCGGCTGATAGTTATTAGCCTGGTCTCGCTCGTGCCGATGGCGACCTGGTGAGGGAGAAACGCGGTGGAGATGTTCTCGGCGCCCGAAGTGACGGACGACGATCACGTGCTCGGCCCGGCCGACGCGCCGGCGACGCTGGTGGAGTACGGCGATTACGAGTGCCCGTTCTGCCGCGGAGCGTTCCGCGACGTGCACCGCCTGCTTGACCGTTATCCCGGCAAGATCCGGTTCGTGTTCCGCAACTTTCCCATCACCCAGGTCCACCCGCACGCCGAGCAGGCCGCCGAGGCGGCCGAGGCCGCGGCCGCGCAGGGGAAGTTCTGGGACATGTACGAGCTGCTGCTGCAGGACTCGTCCGATCTCGACCTGGACTCCCTGCTCAGGTACGCAGATCGGCTGGGACTGGACGTGGCCCGGTTCCGCAACGAGGTCGTCGGCAATGTTTACGCCGAGAAGATCTCCAACGACATCAGCGAGGGCATCAGGAACGGGGTCAACCAGACGCCGAAGTTCTACGTGAACGGCCGCCGCATCGACGGCAAGTTCCCGATGGAGGGCCTGGTGGACGCCGTACGGGACGCGGTCGAGGCCGCATCGCCCGGCTGAGCAGATAATTCATGCGGGGAACGAGGAGGCGCCGCGGCTCACGGGTCCCTAGCGCCGCCCGCGGCCGCGGCGACGCCACCAGGAGACCGTAGCCGGGCGGCTGGCGGGCTGCTCATCGGCCGGTGCCGCGGCTCGCGCCGATGGTGCCTGTCCCTCGCGCCACCGGCTGACCATGGTGTCTTCGTCGACCAGCGGCACGAAGATCGGCGGCCCAATCGGGAGCCGCCGCCATTGCATGATCCGCTCGTTGAGGTCGGTCACCGCCTGCCGGACCATCGTCTCGGACGGCAGGCTCTGCACGGTCTCGCTGAGGCGGGCCGACTCCTTGCGGAGCTTCAGCGGAGTCGGCAGCAGGTCCTCCGCCGGGATGCCATCCTTGCGCACGTGCTCTCTGATCCAGGCCTGCGCCGCATCCTCGTCGCCCCGGTTCGGAATCGGTTTGCCGGCCCCTGGCAGATCGTCGAAGGCGCCTCGCTCTGCCGCCTCCTCGATCTGCTGGTCAATCCATGAGGTGAAGCTCATCCCCAGCGGCTTGCGCTCGGTCATGCCTCTACGCTCTCATGGCCCCATCCGGGCCAGAATCGGGGCCTTTCTCTTCCGACGCGGGCGGTCGCCCGGTGCTCAGCCGGTCAGCGGTGCGGGTGCCGGTCGGTGTCGACCCGGCCGCGCCCGAAGGCGTCGATCCGCTTCCAGCGACCAGGCACGTCCAGTAGCTCGAGGTTGCCGAGCCACTTCGGCAGGGCCGGGTCGACGATGAGGTTGTCGCCGTGCGGCTCGAGGCCCAGGGCCACTCGCAGCAGGAGCAGCGGCGCGCCTGTCGACCAGGCTTGCGGGCTGCAGGCAGTCGGGTAGCGGACCGGGTACATCGTCGAGGTCCTCTCGTAGCCGCCGAACGCTTCCGGCAGCCGGCCATTGAAGATCTCCGCGGCCTCCAGGATGCCGGCGACGAGGCGCGCCGCTTCCTCCTTGTACCCGTAGCGGCGCAGGCCCCAGGCGATGAAGGAGTTGTCGAACGGCCACACGGTGCCCACGTGATAGCCGATGGGGTTGTAGCGAGCCTCGCCCTCGGCGAGGGTGCGTACCCCCCAGCCAGAGAATAGTCGTGGGCCGAGTAGGTGCCGCATGAGCGCGCGGGCCTTGGTCTTGTCGACGATGCCGCTCCACAGCAGGTGCCCGTTGTTCGAGGTGAGCGAGTCCACCTGCTGCCCGTCGATGTCGAGGGCGACCGCGAAGTACTCGCCGTCCTCGACCCAAAAGTCGCGGTTGAACCTGCGCTTCAGGTCGGCGGCCTCCTTCTCCAGCCGGTCCGCGAGCGCCGGATCCTTCCAAACCTGCCGCGCCAGCCGCGCGCCCCTGATCTTGGCGTCGTAGGCGTAGCCCTGTAGCTCGCAGGTCGCCCTCGGGAAGCCGGGCAGGTCGCCGTTGCGGTAGGAGATCGAGTCCCAGGAGTCCTTCCAGCACTGGTTCTCCAGCCCTGTTTTCTCATTCCGGCGCTGGTAGGACACGTATCCGTTGCCCTGCAGGTCGGCGTACTCATCGATCCAGTTGAGCGCGGCCCTGGCGGCGTGTTCAAGGTCCCTGACCAGCTTCG
Source organism: Streptosporangiaceae bacterium (assembly GCA_030045215.1). Next base: position 4,681 of record JASIBJ010000067.1, read on the forward strand.
CGTCCCCGGTCCATCGCTCGTACTCGTCAAGGAGCACGACATACAGCGGTGTCGCATCGGCGGTGCCGTAGTAAGGCGAGTGCGGTCGCTCCTCGAATGCGGTCAGCTCGCCGTAGCGCATCTCGTGCAGGATGCGGCCGGGATCCTCATCGCGGAAGTCGTCGATACGGGTGCCCTGCCGCTCGGCCAGCGCCAGCAGGGTTGTCGCGGCGAGTTCCGGGGTAAACGGCAGCGTCTGCAAGCTGGTGAAGATGCTGTCGCGGCCGAACATCGTCATAAACCACGGCAGCCCCGCGGCCGGCAGCGACCGGCCTGGCATGGTCAGCGTGGAAAACCGGAGTGCCGCCAGGTCGGTCAGGCAGCGCCGGTAGATCGACTCCAGCGGCTTCCAGTCGCACTCGAGCCGGGGTGCCCGGCCGATCCACTTCTCGAGCCCGCGGGCCATGTCCCGGCGAACCCCGAGTCGTCTGGCGATGGGGGAGGGCGCGGACCCGTCGGGGGCGCTGGCCATCACCACGACGTCGAGGTCGGTCCGCCATTCGCCGTGGGCCGGCACGGTAATGCCGAAGGACAGCCCGTTCTCGTCGATGACGGCGTCTGCCGTCGACGAGATGCGGGTCTCGCGCGCATAGGTCTCGCGCTGGTACCCGAGTACAAGGCTGCCGTCGACCACGCGCGCCAGGTAGTGGCCCTTCTTCTTGAGGGCGTCCTTCACCTCGAAGAGATCGGCGAAGTCGCTGGCGGCCTCGATTCGGATCTGGAGGTTCAGTGGCTCGTTCTGGTGATTGAAGACGCGAAGCTGCTCCTGGAATCCGTCGGCCACCTCGCGCTGGCGGATCACGGACAGCTTGGAATCGACGTAGACAGTGCCGGTGCCGGGCACGAGGAAGAACCTGGTCTCGAAGTACTGCAGGTCGTCGGTGGACAGCGGCGTCAGCCGCTGCCCGTTGATCGTGAGCACCCAGCGAGACAGGAACCGGGTATCAAAGGAAAACAGGCCCGTTGGATCGGTCAGCGAGGCTTCGATATCACCCCGGTCGTCGCTGACGACGAAGGTGTTGCCCTCGAGAATCTGAACCAGCTCGTCGCTCATTCTGGCCTCCGCTGACTCATCACCGTCGCGCCGCTGATGGGTGCGACCCGGCCCGTGGAGCCGGGCGGGCCAGGCAGGCAGCGCTGGAACATGATGCAGGCGGCCATGCTGCCCTCGCAGACGAGGAGCCCCCGCAGCACGGCGGCCTGGGCGTTGAGCCGGCCCGTCATCATTGCCTCGAAGTACGGCCGGTCGGCCCGGCAGACCGCGTCGGCCGCGCCGTCTTCCATCGTCACGCTGACATCTCCGTTGGAGACGATCAGACGCCAGCGCTCGACGCGATCGCCGTCGACCACCTCGAACCGTAGCGTCGCCGACTGGCCCTCGAATGTCGCCAGGTGCCCCGACTCGGCGAGCACCGCGAAGAACTCACTGATCGGGTCTGGTGCCTTTGCCAGCCCGCCGCTTGCTGTCGGCACCGCGATACCTCTTCTCGGTCTGAGCCCTGGAGTCGACGCCGGAAACTCGCGTGGGCGTTAGGTCCCCGTGCCCGCAACGTGGTCGGTAGCGACCTGCCCCCGCGGGTTCTTTACCCATCGACAGTCCGAACCTCACCTTCGGACACCGGAGCGGCGGCAGCGATCTCGCCTTGCGCGTCCCTCGCGGCCGAGTTTGCCTCTGGACGCATGCCCGGAAGGGGACCGGCGGAATCGGCCTCGCTACTAGCACCCTCGATCCGGTGGAGGTAGGCCGAGACGGTTAGCGGTACGCCGAGCGGCCGGCCGGTCGCCGGACCCGCCCGAACCTGCCGCGATGCGGTGAGGCGGACCTGCTATGCCATGTGATGGAAGAAGGTGAGAATGCCGTCGATCCAGCTGTGGACAGTGTTACCTGCGGAGGCAGGGTTGGAGACTATCCACACGACGATCAGGATCGCCACGATAATGCCGATCGTCTTCTGCAGCAATGTGAGTTCGCCTCCCGACCCTCGTCGAAGTGCGCGGGGTCACGGTCGCATGCCGACTGATGCAGGCAACCGGGGCCAATCCGATCGCCGTTGGTCCTGATCCAATATTACCTACCTTGACGGGAAAGATCAGCAGGCTGTAGCGGCGATTTGCGAATGTCGCATTGCGCGGCAATTCGCGGCGCTCCTTGCGATGTCAGGGTCCCGGCCGGTGCCGACCGGGCGCGCAAGGCCTGCGGCCGGATGCGGTCACGCCTGATCCGCGCGATCGGCCGTAACGCGGGCCGATGCGCTGCCGGCAACTTGAACACGGGCCCGTTCCAGCCAGCTTTCCAGGACGGGCCCGTCGGCGAACTCCGTCTCGAGCAGGAACAGCCCCGCCGTCGGGCAGGTGGCACCGAGTTCGACGAGGACGGGCTTGAGCAGCATGTCGGCCGCGAGCGCGTGCTTCCAGTGCCCGCCGAGCATCAGGGGCACGGCCGTGACGCCCGCGAGCGATCCGCCGGCGAACCGGTCGAGGAACAGCTTGAGCAGGCCGGTGTAGCTGGCCTTGTATGTGGGGCTCGCTACGACCAGCAGATCGCTGTCCTGCACGGCTGCGACAAGCGAGGCCACGCCCGGATCGGACCAGTCCAGCAGGGCAGCGCCCACATCGGTGAGATCTATGTCCAGATCGGCGGGGCGCCCTGCCAGTCGCTCCGCCACAATGTGCGCAGCCTGGTAGGTGCGTGATCGGGGCTTTGGGTTTCCGACCACGACTGCGACGCTGCGGAGGCTCACTTCCGACTCCATTCCTCGGTCAATATCCGCGGGCAGTCGCCGGTCGGCGGGCCCACTGAGTAATCGTCGCCATGATCGGCTCACCCGCGCCAGCCGGCAGCAGCTTCCGGCTGCCTGCTGCCGCATCGGGAGTAGCCACGTTAGACTATAGCTACTATGTCGATCGGGAAAGACGAGACACGGCCAAAACCGCCGAACCGGACATACCAGGCGCCCGACTCGCCTAATGTTCACCCTGTGATCAGCGAAGACCTCCCTC
>JASIBJ010000702.1 GCA_030045215.1 Streptosporangiaceae bacterium
TTGCGCAGCCGCTGATCCCGCCGCCGATGACGAGGACATCGCAGCCCAGCTGGGCTGGCGCAGCCTTGCTCATGGCTCAGAAGGCCCCTTAGACTCATAGCGGCTGCTGCCCGCATAGTGAGCATTCGTCCGCATGGAGGATAGCCGATGGTAGCGACGTTCCGCGGAAGCTATTCGGTGACGGTGACTCCCTTCACCGCTGACCGCAGGGCAATCGACCTTGACGGCCTCAGGCGGTTCATGGAATGGCAGGTTGAGTCGGGCGTCCCCGGCGTAATCGTTCTTGGTTCCACCGGCGAGTATCTGGCGGTCAATGACGAAGAGCGGGCGGAGATCGTCGAGACCACCGTCAAGCAGGTGGCCGGCCGCGCCCGCGTTCTCGTCGGCACCATGAACGCCCACACCCCGAATGCCGTTCGCTACAGCAAGCAGGCCGAGGAACTGGGCGCCGACGGCATCATGGTGCTGCCGCCTTATTACTACACGCCCACCGACGACGAGATCTGGCGCTATTACCGGGCGATCTCGGAGGCGGTCAGTGTCCCGATCATGCTGTACAACAACCCGGTCACCTCGAATGTGGACATGTCCGCCGCGCTGGTCGCCCGCCTCACCCGCGACTTCGAGAACATCAGGTACATCAAGGAGTCCAGCCAGGACCTCGCCAGGGTGCGTGACGTCATCGAGGCCACCGGCGGCGTGATGAACGTCTACGCCGGCGAGCGCCAGGTCGACTCGTACGTGCTCGGGGCGATCGGCTATGTCAACCCGTACGGCAACTACATCATCAACAGTCATCGGATCTGGGATCTGTTCACGGCGGGCCGCCTCGATGACGCGCGGCGGCTGCAGCGGATCATCGACCAGATTGATCACATCATCGCGGCCGGACACCCCACCTACGGGCACCAGTGCTATTCCAAGGCCCTGGCGGCGGCGGCCGGCTACCCGATGGGTGATGTCCGCGAGCCGCTGACGACGTTTGCCGAGCTGAACGACGAAGAACGCGGGCGGCTGGAGCGCCTGCTGCCGCTGATCGCGGAATTCGACAGCGTGCTCGCGTCCGTAACCAGCACCCCGTCGGCGGCGTGAACGGCCGGCGCCGCATCCCCTACCTGAGGTACGTGGCGCCATTCACGTCAAACGTTGCTCCGCTGAGGTGCCGGTGCGTGCCCGTGGCCAGGAAGACAACCAGGTCGGCAATCTCGGCCGGCGGGACCCAGCTGCCCATCGCCAGCTCGCCTCTGGTTCCCGGCTCACCGCCACGACGGGCAGTGGCGATCTCCGACATCCGGGTCCGCACCATGCCCGGCGCGATCATGTAGCAGAGCAGGCCCTGGGCAGCGTAGGCCCGCGCCAGCGTCTGCGTGGCTGCCTTGATCGCCGCCTTGGACGCCGAGTACGCCACGAGATCAGGATCCGCCGAGCCGCGCTGCGCCACCCAGCTGGACATCGTGATCAGCACGCCGCTGCCCCGCGACCGGAAGTGCCGCACGGCCTCGCGCGTCAGCGCCATCGGACCGGCCACGTTGGTTACGTAGGTCAAGGCCCAGACCGCGTCCCAGTCGTCGTCGCTGGCATCCAGTCGCGACTGGGTCAGCACGGCGGCATTGTTGACCAGGACGTCGACCCGCCCCTGCCAGCCGATCGCGTCGTGCCACAGCCGACGCGCCGCAGCCGGCTCGGCGAGATCGGCCTGGGCCAGGTGCACCCGCTCGTCCGGCAGCCCCGCGACCGCTTCCCGCGCACCCTCCTGATCCCGGTTGTAGTGGGCGATGACGTGCGCGCCGGCCGCACCCAGAGCCCGGACGGTCTCAGCGCCGATGCCCTTGGAGGCGCCGGTTACGAGTACCGTCCGGCCGGCGAGTTCGGTCACGCCCTGTCCCCCGCGAGCTCACCGACGCGGCGCAGGTCGCCGTCATCGTCTAGCAGCTCCCAGCGCTGTAGCGAGAGCGGGAGATTACCTTCGAGCCAGAGCCGGTCGTGGAAACGCTGGAGGTCGAATTCCGTCCCCTCGGCGGTCGCGCAATCGGCCAGCAACCGGAGGATCTGCGACTTGCCGACCTGATAGGTGAACGCGTGCCCGGGCGCGGCGGCGAAGAAAGCCGCCTCCTCCCGCGCCGTCTCCTCGTCCATCGGCACGACGCGCTGCAGGTAGGCGCCGGCCTCGTCGATGTTCAGCTCACCCAGCGCCAGCTGGATGTCGACCACGACGCGCAGCGCGCGCAGCCGCATGAAGTTGTACATGATCTCGCGCGTGCGCGGCGCGTCGTCGAACAGCCCGGAGGCGAGCATCAGTTCCTCGTTGTAGAAGGCGATGCCTTCATTGACCGTCGAGTCGTAGTAGTGCCGGCGCAGCGGTCGCGGGTGCCGGAAGGACATGGCGAGCTGCTGATAGTGGGCCCCCTCGTGCACGATGCCCGCGCGGGGATCCTGGGCGTTCGCGGCGTAGAAATACGGCATCGGGCCGGGGAAGCTCGGCACGTAGCTGACGCCGTCCTGGTCCACCCGGTCCGGGTCGGTCAGGTCATCGGTGACGCCGAGCCAGCGCACTGGGGCCAGGTAGTCGGGCAGCGGCATGTTGCGGTAATGGCGCAGCGTATCGGGCTGCCCGAGAATGCCGCGCTCGACGTAGAACCGCCGCACGGCCAGCTCGGCCTCCCTCTCGGCCTTGCTCTGCGCGGCTGGGTCGCGC
>JASIBJ010000703.1 GCA_030045215.1 Streptosporangiaceae bacterium
GGGCGCCGACCGGTGCCGTGGACCCGGCTGGCCTGGGTGAGCTGGCGGCAGCGCCGGGTCGCGCTGATCACGGCGGCGACCGTGCTGGCCGCGCTCAGCCTGTATCTGCTGATCATGGGGTTGCGGATCCGCAGTGCTTACGCCGGGGTGATCGGCTGCCACCCGGCGTCCTTGCCGCGCTGCCAGCTCGTCGCGTACGCCTTCAGCCAGAACTACTACGAGAACCTGGGCGCCTCGATGGTCCACGACATCGGGGATCCGCCAGTGATCTCTGGCTTGTTGCTGCTGGTGCCGGTGTTGCTGGGGGTGTTCGCTGGAGCGCCGCTGCTGGCCCGCGAGCTGGAGACCGGGACGTTCCGGTTCGCCTGGACCCAGGGTTGCGGGCGGCTACGCTGCGCGCTTGCCCAGCTGGCGCTGCCGGCGATCACGCTGATCGCGGCTACCGGGGCATTCACGGCGCTGTATTCCTGGTACATGCGGCCGTTCACCGCGCTGGGCCTTGGGAAGAGCGCGATCGAGCCGCCGGAGTTTCCGCTGCACGGCGTCGCCTTCGCCGCCTGGACGCTGGCGGCCTTCGCGATCGGCGCCTTCGCTGGGGTAACGATTCGGCGCACCGTCCCGGCCCTCGCCGCGTCCCTGGTCTCGTGGGCCGGGCTCGCCCTGGTCACCACAGTGTTCCTGCGCCCGAACTACGAAACGCCGTTGCTTACCCGCGGCGGCGCACCGCACAGTGGCCCGGCCTGGTTGAGTAATAGCTCCTGGGTGCTGAGCAGCTGGACCACCGGGCCGGGCGGCAGGGAGGTAAGCTCAGCGACGCTCAACAGCCTGGTACCGCCTGGCATCCAGAACTCGGCGCAGCCCAGCGCTTTCCCTGACTGGCTGACCCAGCACCATTACACGCAGTGGTGGTCTTATCAGCCGCTGAGCCGGTACGGGCACTTCCAGTTGATCGAGGGCGGCTGGCTGCTAGCGCTCTCGGTGGTTCTGATTGCCGCCACCGTCTGGATGATCCGGCGCAGGACCTGGTGAACGGCGGAGGGCCGTGCGCTCTGCAGTTCCGCTACATGCCTCTCGAGGAAACGCGCTCACAGCAGATTCCCCAACCCTGGCCGCCTAGCGCATCCTTAGTGGCGCAGCGCGGATCTCTGCACCGGCGGTGGCCCACAAGCGGCATACGATCCTGGCCATGCCAGGCGTCGATGCCAGCCGGATCGTGACCGATCACAGCTACCTCACCACAGTCCAGTACCGGGACGACTCGAACCTGGCAGCCCGACAGTCGATCTACATCTACCAGCAGCCGCAGATTGACCTGATCGCGACCGTGCTCGACCTCGCCGCGCTCACAGGCCACGAGACGGTCACCGACATCGGCTGCGGCAACGGCAAATACCTGACCGCACTGGGCCAGCGCGGGCATACCGGCCGACTGCTGGGAGCCGACTTGTCGCCCGGCATGCTCGCGATCACTCGCACCGCTGCACCGCGAGCCGCTGTTGCGGTCGCCGACGCAGAGCGGCTTCCGCTGGCAGACGACGTCGCAGACGTCACCCTGGCCCCGCACATGCTGTATCACGTACCGGACCGAGCCGCCGCGGTAGCGGAGTTCCGCCGGGTCACCCGACCGGGCGGAAAGGTGCTCGTGGTGCTCAACGGCACCGATCACGTCCAGGAACTTGGCGACCTCGCCGATGAGACTGCCGCTGCTCTCGGCCTGCCCGATCCTGGCATCCGGGCTGAGTACAAGACCCACGTGTCGATGACCCTCGACGTTGGCCAGCTCCTGATGGAGCGGGTCTTCGACACGGTTGAGCGCCACGACTTTCTCGGCCCAGCTGGTGCTGCCGTCGGCCGAGCCGGTGGCGCGTTACGTCGGCAGCATGCGTGCGACCCAGGCGATGCCCGACCCGGCCGCGTTCACGGCGGCTGCTGTGGCCAGGATCCCGTTCGGCCCGGATGGCACGTTCCGTGTGACGACCCATTCCGGCCTCCTGATCTGCTACTGACCAACGAGGTCACGCGCGGCCGCGGATCGGGGTCAGAGTGGAAGGGCTGGGCGAACTCCTGGTCCCGGCGTCCGCGCCAGCGTGAGCATGCCGAGTGCAAAGGCCGCCACTGAGGGCCTCGCCCGAACTCGTGTTCAGCAGGATGTGCGGTTCCTCGCCCATCGGCGTGCGATGAGGCAACCGCAGGTGTGCTGGGTTCCGGATCGTTGCGGCCGTGTCGACGGCCGAGCGGCTGTGCCGTGGCCGCGGTGCGGCTAGGAGTGCTTGAAGTACGCGGGAAAGTCCGTGCCCGCCGAGGACAAGGGCCCGGTCGATATCTGAACAGTGTCGAGAACTGTGCGCTGGTACTTGACTGGGTGCCAGCGACCCAAAGCCTTCCCGTTGACGGAACATCTGGTAAACACGAGCTCACCGAAGTCGGGCACGCCGAGTTGATCCAGGTGCGGCGGAACCCAGATGCTGTCCCCGAGGAATGCGCGTGTCGGGTGCGCGCCCGCGCCAGTCCGCTTTCTTGTGACGCGAGCGCTCAGGTCGGTGACCGTGACCGTGGTGCGCTTCGCGGTCACCACCGTTTCTAGCTCGATGAGGTTGCCAGCGTGCAGGGACGTCGTGGTGAAGTTGATCTGCTTCCCGTTAATGACCATCGCGGGAAAGTACACGGCCTTGCCGTTGCGGCATCCGACGAACGCGAAGGCGGACGAGTAGCTCACGCCGAGGCCGACATCGAGCCCTGCAACGGGAGTGATCCCGGTATACGCCGACGTGCAGCGCAGTCTCGGCACCTTGAAACGCGCGACCGCGGAGGCGGCCGATGTCGAGGGCACGGGAGTCTGATAGCCAGCGAACGCCGACGAGTTGATCACAGACGGCATGCTGGCCTGTGCTTCGGAGGCTCTCCTGCTCTGGTCCCTCGCCGCCGCCAGCGCTGGCGCGACCAGGCCCAGCAGAGTCGCTATCGCGGCCACTCCGACGATGGCCGTGATCGCTGACTTACGAAACCTTGCTGGCATCGTGGATTCCCTCGGGGAGCCGCCGCGTACGAAATAGCCCTGATGCGCTGATCGAGGCATGCGCGTTTTGACCCTGTCAAGGAGATTCGCATGATCGATGCGCACGTGCTTGCGCCAGATCGCTAAGGCCGGCCGCGGTGACCATCCCATTCGTGCGCGAGCATCGACATCATCGTTACGTCGATCCGCTGGTCGCCCCAGCGGTGTTCCTGGCGGAGCACGCCCTCGGTGACGAAGCCCAGCTTGTCGTAGACATGCTGAGCGCGCGGGTTGAAATTAAGCACGGTCAGGGAAATCCGGTGCAGGCCCAGTTGCTCGAAGCCGTAACCCAGGAACAGCCTGATCGCTTCGGTGCCAAGGCCCCGGTCCCGTCCGCGCGGGCCGATGATCGACCTGAAGTTGCAGCTGCGGTTCGGCTCGCTCCATTCGTTGAACACGACCTCGCCCACGCACACACCGCGGGAATTGTCCACGAGGGCTAGGTCAAGCCGGTCGGCCTGATCGTTTCTCGTGCTGTACCAGGCCCGGAACCTGAACTCGGCCGCCTCATCCCACTCGGGCATTTCGCCAGGGTCGTGAACGCTTCCGGTCAGCCTGAGAGCCTCGGGGTCTTCCAGCATCTCGCGGAGCGCGGGCGCATCCTGCTCGATATTGAAGGGACGCAGCAAGACGTTCGTGCCGGTAAGGGTTGGCTTGACGGCAAAACTGGCCGTTGGATGGTCGATCACCCGCAGGATTATGCCAACGTTCTATTATGGGCGCATATGGATTTTTCGGGCAATCGATCCGAACCAGCGGCCGTCCGCATTTCGCCCGCCACCCCGGCGCCCTGATCGCCCAACGCGACTGTGGCGAATCGAGCCTCGCTGGCTATTCGGCCGTGTACAGGCTGCTCACGTCATCAGCTCCGGGTGACGCGACGCCGGGCCTGGTAACCAGAATGGGCTCGGCAATCGCGACGTCCTCCCCAATCCCGGCAGCTAGCTGCGGGTTCCTCTGTTCCGTCCGCTGTGCTCTCCTTTCGAGCCGCCGCTTGCCTGCCACGTGCGCGCCAGATCTGACGAGATGCCAGACCAGCGGGGTGCCTTCCACGCCTGCCAGAAGGAAGACGAGGGAGATCAGCAAGAGCACTACAGTTCCTGCCTGATTCGACGAAGCAAAGACGGCGTATCCTCCAGCGCCGCCCGCGATCGCGCCGATCGCGAACGCGATCCGGCGCTCACCAACAGTTAGCAGACCAGTGCGGCGCTGGCCGTCGTCGGCGTGTTCATGCTCTCTGTGTTCTGCGAAGTTCATTGCCACCATCCGTCCCCGACTTTGTATCCACGACTGTTCAGCGCTGCGCTGACGCACAACGTCGATCAGTCCGCTGAGGTAACCAGGCTCGCGCGGCCGGTCGCCGGGCTGCCCACGCGGGCGCAGCCCGGCGGCTATCGGTAGCCGCGCCAAGATCACGCGAAGATCGCGGCCGCCCAAGCAGATGGCGATCGCGCCGAAGATGAGGCAACTACAGCCAGCCGCCAGCGCGCCGCCGCCCACCGCGGTCAGCTTGCCGTGCACTGGCAGCGCCAGGCTGACAGCAAACCCGACCAGCCCGGCGCCCGCACCAGCTACCGCCCCGGCGAGCGCCGCGCGGCTCACGCCCTGTACCGACGCCGGGCCGATGACTCGTCGGGTAACGATCACGAACGGAATGGCTACGACGGTCACGCCCACGGTCTGGCCCATTGCCAGTGCGGCGACGACCAGGCGGGCCGGCACTATCTCGGTCAGAATCACCTGCGCGACCAAGCCCACGAGAATGCTTGCGGCCACAGCGACGGCGGCAATCTTGAGCCGCCCCACGGCAAGCATTGCCCGGGACAGGTTCACGTTGACCGCGGTGCCGACCAGGCCAGGGGCGTAGCACACCAACCCCAGGGCCAGCTCCGACACCTGACTCGGCTGGCTGGCCAAAACGTGGGCGGCAGGCACGGCGACCGCGGCGATCAGCGCTGCACCAAGACATGAGACCAGCACCACCGCCCTGGTCGATCCCGCACAGGTGCGGTCGAACACGGGCCCGTCTCGGGCAGCCAGCACCGGGAACGCGCTGATCGAGATCGACAGGGCTAGCGCAGCGTTCAAGGTGGAGAACACCTGTGAGCCATAGCCGACCAGCACCAACGCGCCGGTTGCGCCGCGTCCGTTGGCAAGGGCGATCCCGACGACTGCAGCAATCTCAGTCGCGACCATCTCGATGACGCCCACGAGGGCGAGGCCGCCTGCGCGACCGCCAACGCCCGCAGGCAACCGGAGAGCCGGACGCAGCCTGAGGCCTAGCCGCAGGCTGGGCACGAGCGCGACAAGCACCATGGCGGCGACGCCGAGTGTCGCTCCCGCAGACAGCACGAGCTGCGCGAGCGCAGGCACCCTGCCCAGCGGTGCTCCTCTCGCGAGCAAGGAGAAGCCAATGCAGGAGGCAATCACCACCAGGCTGTTGACCAACGGCGCCAGCGCATACGCCGCGAACCGGCGGTATGCCTGGAGCAGACCGAAAAGTACGACGGTCAGTCCGAAGAGGAGCGCCTGCGGCGCGAATATGCGCAACATGCTGGCCGTGGTGGCAACGACGTCCGCGTGGACGCAGTCCGCGTGAGCATTGGCCGGGTTGAGCAATGCGGCGATCGGCCCGGCGGTCGCGACGATGGCTACGGTCAGCGGGACGAGTATCAGCAAGCACCACGTCAGCAGGGTGGAGGTGATTCGGCTGACCTGTTCCCGGTCCACACGATCAGCGACAGACCGCTCGGCGTGGCGCGCCAGTAGCGGAACCATGACGCTGGAGAGCGCGCCGCCGAGCACCAGTTCGTAGATCAGGTTCGGAACCTGGTTCGCGGTTACATAGGCGGTACCGAGACAGGTTGCGCCTACTGTCTGCGAGAAGGTCAGCGTGCGGACCAAACCGACCGCACGCGAGCCGATCGTGATAATCGCGATGATGCCAGCCCCGCGAGCGATGCCGACGGCGTAGGACCGGCCGACATCCGGCTGCGATGGCGCCCTCCTAGCGCGCGCCATCGGCCACGCTCGCGTGCTCAAGCATTATCCGAACTCCGCCGCTTCAGGGACAGCGATGCCCGCCGACCAGGGGACTGTCGAACCTGGAGGACAGCCGTATTACGGTAACGCCCGCTTCTGTCGGTAAAGGAGGTAACAACCAAACTGGCGACTGCTATTCGAGGCTATTTCGACTGATTCGGACTCGCGGACGAGCATGGCTCCCGCCGGTGAATCTCATCGCTCGGGGACCGTGAGCTGCGCATCTGGATGTCCGCGAGCGACCGTGGTTGCCCGCCGTTCACCGGGGTCGAATGGCACGGCGATCTTGTAATTACCGCCGCTGACTCCCCGCCCCCGACTCTGCCCCCGCCTAGGGCTGCGCGTTCGCAAGATCGTCCTGGCGTCGGTGATGGATCTTGATTGTTCAATGAGTGACGACTTTGTCCGGCGTCGGGGACGAGGCCATGTCGCCCTACACTCCATGTACCTCCCGCCACTGCCCTCGCCTGGGCCATCCACGGCGGGACCAACAGCACGCCAGACCCGACGGAGCTGCTGTCCATCAAGCCTCCCGCGGGCAGCTATGTCGTGACCGCCACTGGCACGCTGGAGTACGCCCATGCGAGCGGGGGTTGTGGGCTTCGAATGCTGGGTGAGACGGGGCTCGGGCAGGGACAAGAATTCTGCCAATGCGCCGACGAGGTCGTACGAGCACCTCTCCTTGAATGTGGCCGTTACCGTTAAGTCGACGAGCACGGTGAGGCTTTTCTGTGATGGCTTCGCCAAGCAACACGCTTGCCAACGTGAGCACTCTCAATACGATCCGGGTCGGGCCGCTGACGCTTCACTGATCTATACGGCGGCGCAGCTGGACAGGCTGACAGCCACTGGCAAGCCCTTCGGGCCGCAGTCCACGCCGGCGGCAGATCTTTGCCCACCCCGGTGTTCCGCCCTGCCGGGTAGCGACACCGGCAGGGCGGAGCGGGCTGGGTATTACAGCGGCCCAGGTCCTGGGAGCCAGTTGCGGTTGGCCGCCGAACTGTATGTCCAGACCAGAATCGGGTCCCCGTTCTTCAGGTCCCCGGAATTAGGAGCGGAGTCCTTTGACTCGAGAACAAGGACTATCTTGTGAGGTCCCGTCGCGTCAAACTTGAGTGGGCAGGGCATAGTGGTCATTCCTGTGCACTCGACAAAGTAATACATGTTCAATTCTTCATTGCGGCTCGTATTGCACTTGCCGAGCAGGACGACTTTCCCGTTTTTCAGCCCGCTGGCCCTCAGGCAAAGCTTTGGGTACCGGGTGCTGTGCAGGGCATGGAAGTTCCCGTCGGAGCCGCCCGGCGATGGGGCTTCGTACCAGTACTGGTTGGAGCCCCCGGAGCAGGCATAGAGCACGACCGGGTCGCCGACCTTGCCGGCCTTGGATCCTTTAGTAACCGCGTCCAGGCAGAAGACCGTGCCGTTTGCCTCGGGCTGCACGAGTTCGAACCCTTTCGGCTTGGCAGCGCCCGCTGTCTGCCCGGCGATGCCTGGTCTTGACGCCCCAGGGACGACGGTGGCACCCGCAGGGCTGGTGATACCGGACACCAGCAACGGTCCCGCGGCTAGCGCGAGCACGGGCACGAACTTAAGAAACATGATCATGCGCATCGAGTTACCTACCTTCCTGGTAGATCTGGCAGTGCGCGGATGTCCTCCGCTGCGGCGTCCGCACCTCAGATCTAGATGCGGGGGATGGTGCCGGAATCAGCGGTGCTGCCTGATCTGGTGCTGCTTCCGACTGCACGTCCATAGTGTGGCGGTGGCGCGCCACGTATGCGTGTCGGAGAGTGAAGGTGCAGCGGCTTGAGCGCGAATCTGCTCGGCCAGTCGCGGCGCCCCACCGGCGTGGTCATGCCCTGCGCCAGATGGTCAAGTGGCTCGGGTGGCAAGCCACCAACGTGACGGCGTAACCCTGTCGCGCGCAGTGACGCGCGTCAGCTTGGCCAACGCTTGGCTGTGTGGCTCTGGTCGGCAGCGTCAGTGCCGGATTCAACGTCGATGAGGAGCGATGCAACGGCCGATCCAGGGAGCCGTGGGTGCCTCAAACCCCTTGAGATGGCCGGGTCGTTCCGAGATCTGGACGACAACGACCGGCCCAAGCCGGGCTCGCCGCGGCTTGTGACCGGAGCTGGCTGCTGAGGAAGGAGTGAAGGTGTTCAGCCAGGCCATCACAGTCCGCGGCCGCGCCGTGGATATACGTGGAGGCGCGGCTGCGGAGCACAGGCAGGCCTAGGACGTAGAGCCCAGGGACGCCCGTGACCACGCCTCCGTCGTGACGGATGCGGCCGGTGCGGTCGAGCACGGGGATGTCGAGCCAGGAGTAGTCGGGCCGGAAGCCCGTCGCCCACAGCACCGTGCTGATCTCGCCGCTGGTCAGGTCCAGCTCCAGTGGAGACCGCGAATCGACGTGGATCGGTGCGAACCGGTGCGGTGGCGGGAGGCCGTCGTCCAGGCCCGACGCCGTGGCCCATTCGTCGGCCCGCCTCAGAAACCGGTTCATTTTGAGGTCGGCAAGAGCGCAGGTGTTGGCGAGAGCACCGGAGAACTGGGCCACGCCGCCGGTGATGCGGCCGAGACGGCCGACAATGCGGATCCCTAGCGCCGCGAGCGTGCTGAGGTCGGTTGTCTTGCGCGCGGGAGTTCCGATCAACTGCGGAGAGGGCAGGTGGCGGGCCCGGGTGAGGTCGTCGATCTCGTCGTAGCGTTCGGCCAGCAGGCCCGTAGCCTCCAGCCACCAGAAGATGTCGCGGCCACGGTAGGTCCTGGGCAACCGCACGTGCTCGCCGACTGCCAGGGTCACCGGCCGCCCTGACCGATGGATCTCTTCGGCGAGCTGGACGCCGGTCGCCGAGGCGCCGACGACCAGTACTCCGCCGTCAGGGAGCTGGCCGGGTTCGCGGTAGGTGAGCGGGGTGAGCGTCGTGACCGCCGCGGGGACCGCGTGGGCGACGGCGGGGATGGCCGGCACGTTGCACGCCCCGGTCGCCAGCACCATGGCCCGGGCATGCAGAAGATCGTCAGCGGCCTGGATCTGGAAGCCTTGCGGCACGATGCGCAGGGCGTGCACGGTCGTGGTGGTGCGCACCGGTGCGTCGATTATGCGGGCGTAGCGGGTCAGGGTGGCCGCCAGGTCAGCGGCGGGCATGTAGCCGTCGGGGTCATCGCCGGCGTACGGGTGGCCGGGCAGCCGGGTCTGCCAGTTCGGGGTCAGTAGCCGAAGGCTAGGCCAGCGCTGGGTCCGCCACGAGTTCGCCACCTGCCCGCGCTCGAGGACGATGTGGTCGATCGAGCGTTCGGACAGGCGGCGGCTCATGACCAGACCGGCGTGCCCGGCGCCGATGACGATAACGGTGGTCTGGATCATGCGGGCGTCCGGTCCGTGGCTTCAGGCCAGCTCGACAAGCACCTTGGTCGGGTTGGTCACGATGTCGAACACCGCCGAGCGCTTTTGCGACTGGGCGATCAGCGCTTGCAGATCCTCGCGGTCGGCGTCGGCGTCGATGGCGAAACGGACCGTGATCGTCTCGAAGCCGTTGCGGATATCTGGGTCGGCGCCCAGGATGCCCAGCACGTTCATCTGGCCTTCGATGGTGGCGGTGACGGACCGGAGCTGGATCCCCCGCATCTGGGCGACTGCGGCAACGCCGGCGGTGAGGCAGCCGGCCAGGCCGACCAGCACGACCTCCACCGGCGTGGCGCCATTGTCCTCCGACGCGAAGCACTCGGGGTGATCGATGTCGAACTCGTACGTGGTGCGGTGCTGTTGCTCGGCACCCAGGCCGGTGAACCCGGCGACGGTGGAGTGGCTGTGGGTGCCGTTGCGCCAGGTGCATGTGGCCCGCCAGGTGAACTCGGCCGCTTCGGGCGTGGCGGACAACGCCTCGCGGGCCCCGAGGAGGGCCTGGACGTTCACGCCATTCTCGACGGGACTGTCGGTGATAGTCATCGGTATCTCCTTGGTTTTGATGGGATTGGATAGGTCCCGGGCGGGTCCCAGGACGACGGGGAGCGAGATCAGGCCGCGCAGGACCAGGCCGTCGCCGTGAGCCCAGGCCAGCGCGTTACGGTCGATGGCGAGCCGTAGGGCCGGATAACGGCTGAGCAGGATCTCGAAGGCAACTGTGGCTTCGAGACGGGCGAGGGGCGCGCCCAGGCAGTAGTGGATCCCGTGGCCGAACCCGAGGTTCGGCCCGTCACTGCGCCCGATGTCCAGCACATCGGGGGCCGGGAACCGGTCCGGATCGCGGTTGGCCGCCGCAAGGCAGACCAGCACCTGTTCGTGTGCGGGGATGGTCACGCCGCCGAGAGTCACCGGCTCGGTCGTCACCCGGAATGTTGCGTGCGGTACCGGAGCCGTGAACCGGATGAGCTCGTCGACCGCGGCGGGAATCCGTGCGGGATCGGCGAGCAGCGCCTGCAGCCGGCTGGGGTGATCAAGCAGGGCCACCACCCCGTTGCCGATCAGGCTGGCCGTGGTGTCGTGGCCTGCGACCATGAGTTGGAACAGGCTCGACAGCAGCTCCTGGGTGGTGAGCGCGCCATCCTCGGCGGCGACCAGGACGCTGACCAGGTCGTCGGCCGGGCTGCGGCGCTTGGCCGCGACCAGCTCGCCCAGGTAAGCCACGATGCCGTCCGATGCCTGGACCGCCTCCGCCGGCGGGTCACCGGCCCACCCGGTCAGCAGCACCTGGAACCACGCGTGCAGGCGGGGCCGGTCGGCTGCCGGGATGCCCAACAGCTCGCCGATCACCCCGAACGGCAGCGGGTAGGCATA
>JASIBJ010000704.1 GCA_030045215.1 Streptosporangiaceae bacterium
CGCCTGCTGCCTGGTACCCGTAGTGAGCTGCCGGTACAGGGCCTCCGTCTCCGGGTGCGGCTCGCCGCCAGGGGCTATCTCCTCGATCGCATCCAGGCATCGGCGCCAGGCCTCGGCCACGCCCCCGAGATTTCCTGCCGCGTGCTCCGCGCGCATCAGCAGGCGCCACAGTTGCTCGGCCGCGGCCTCAGCGACGAGCCCGGTTCGCGCCGCCCGAGCCGCCGCCCGCCCTGCGCCGGTGGCAAGCTCATACTCCGCCAGCGTCTCGGCTGCATCCACGATCTCGGCCCTGACGGTTTCAAGCAGGGGTATGTCGATCCACCAGTGATAGCTGCCGGTGAACGGCTGGCCTCGCACCATGGACAGCGCCGCGCGCATGTCGTCGGCCCTGGACGTGGCCACTAGGTCGCGGAATTCGGTCCAGTCCAGCGACACTTCCCGGTGCAGCACGTAATTGCCGTTGCCGGTGTGAATGATGTACTCCTGGCCGTCGCTGGCCGTTCCGAGCCGGCGCCTGGTCCTGGTGATGATCTGCCGGACGGCGTCGGATGGCTTCGGATGGTCGGCATCGGCTCCGAGCATGCAGCACAGCGCGGAGTTCGTGAGGCCTGCGGGTGCCGCCAGCGCGAGCGCCAGCACCAGTTCGGCCTGCTTGGGTTGCAGCTGATCGGCTGCGCCGGTGATGACGAACGGGCCCAGGATCTTCACTTCCAGCCCCGGCGGCCTCTCCTGCGTGGCAGCCGACCGCCCCGCGATCGCGGACCACGGCGGGGTCGGCACCGCGTCAGCGGGTGTGGAGTTGGCACCCGCATCGGAGATGGGCGCCCCGTTCACGCCCCAGTCGCTTCCCGGCCGGACCGGCAGCTGGACGCCTGGCCCGGCCTGAGCCAGGCCGTCCTGCGCAGGTACCGGCCACCGGGTCCGGGCGAACTCGCTCGCATGGTGCCAGGCCGGCTCCTCGTAGGTATGCCGCCCCAGATACTCGTCGGCGTCGGTGTATCCGTCGCCGGGCTCGCCGCCGGGATATCCCTCGTCGTCCTCGCCCTCGCCGAGCTCATCACCTCGGCACTCTCGCTCCTTGGTGAGGACCCCGCCCAGCGACGACTCGCTCAGTGCCTGTGACCGCATCGCGGCGGCCTGAGGGATCCACGGCGGTGCGCCGTAGATCTCGTACGGCGCATGCACCGGGCTGACGTCTTCGAGGTCGGCGGCGGTCGCGAACAGCGTGCCAATCGCCTGGTAGTCCGCCTCCGACAACGTCTGGGGTCTGACGCAGATCTGCAGCGGGATGATGTTCGCGAGGATCTGCTCTGGCTGCTCGGGATCGGGCGCCAGCTGCAGCACGGTCGGCGACATCCGGCCATCAGGACTCTCAGGGTCACCTGCCACGAGCGCGGCGACGCCGCCCGGCCCGTCTTCGGCCAGCTCAAGCAGGCGCGCCATCTCGTCGGGCTGTGGCTCGATCCGGCTGACCAGGATCGTAAGACCCCAGTCTTCGTCGTCCGGTGCCGCCAGTCGTAGTTCCCGCACGTCGGCGGACGCGTCGTCGCCCAGCCGCCCGCGCAGTGCCAGGCATCGCATCTCCAGGTGGCTGATGGCCGCATCGACCGTTGGGCAGTGTTCGGCGCGGCCAAGCACCTCCAGCTCATCGAAGCCGACGAGGATGAGGTCATACCATCCGCTCCACTGGCCGGTCGCGAGTTCGGTTGCAGTGGCCGCGACCACCTGGTCGACAAGCTCCGATGGACCGTCGCAGCCGGTGACCTGCAACGACTCCAGGTCAAGCAGCAGATAGCCGTCGTCGGTCGCCCCCGCGGTGAACAAGCCGGGCAGCAGGCCGCTGCCGCGCCAGGCCGCCGCACCCGACTCTAGCCAGGCGCCAGGACCGGCCCGGCCGTCGTCGCCGGCCAGCGGCAGCTGCCAGCACATCCCCTGCCTGCCCGGGCTGATGCTGTACGGCGGCGGCGGCGAGTCAAGAGCCGGCGCTGCCAGCAGCACCTCGAGCACGCTCGGCGTCACATGCAGCCCGACGATGTCGGGCAGCACCTGCCCGGCTCCCGTGATGCCCGATTCGAGGAGACTCAGCGCATCGTGCAGGGTTGATGGTGAATCGGTAGGCGCGGCGGCGCGCAATCGCTGCTCGGTGGCCAGCACTTGGGCATCGGCTGGCAGCGCGATACGCCGGCCGCGGCGGCGGTACTGCCGCTGACGGCGACGGAGCCGACCCAGGCTGGTGAGGACGGCGCCTGCGAGCGCTCCGGCGCCGAAAACGGCAGCATCCGGGAGGTGGTCGCCCGTCGATGCCGCCCCATCCGCCGACGTCTGGAAGGTGGAGCCGCGCGTTGTGCCCTGGCTCGGCTCATCGGCACTCGTTGACCCACGGAGGCCGGCCGCATCATGCTGGCCGACCGCACTGTGCTGGCCGGCCCCGGGCCGCAGCCCGGCGGCCTGGTGCTGGCGGCGGAAGTGCGGGTCTTGCGTCGCGTGACCGATGTGACGGGCCGGCCTCTCGGGTGCCTGGCCGACGCCGTCACGGCTGCTGTTGGCCGGCAACAACATCCGCCAGCCGGGCTGGATCAGGGACGGATTGGTGAAGACCTGCCCGTCTCCCATGTCGTGGCCGTAGTTCATGCTGACAATCTCCGGGTATCGGTCGCCTGCGCCGAGAAAGTGCTGGGCGATGGTCCACAGGCAATCTCCCCGGCGGACCGTGACGATCCGGCTGGCCGCGACACTGTCCAGATGAGCGGCAGTCAGGATGGGAGCCGCTTGCGGCACGCCGGCTTGGTTAGCGGTGTCTGCCGCGACCAGGTGTGCGGCCGGGATCGTCGCGGCGGATGCGGTCAGCGTGATGGCCGGCGGCGCCGTGAACGTGAGCGCGGCCAGCGCCACCAGTCGCGCCGCGCTGCCCTGGATGCCGCCAAGTCGCAGCCGCGGCGCAGCCCGGCGGCGCGTTGCGGCCTGCACTTCAGCCAGGATTGCAATCGCATAGACCAGCCACGCAACCCACGAGACGTCCCGGACGGTGCTCAGGAGCACGGTCCCGTTATCCTGGCTGGTCAGCACCGTGACAATCCGATGCCAGTTCGTGACTCGATGCGGCACCGGCGAGCCGCCAAGCTTATAGAGCACAACCGGCAGGCCGAAGACCACGGTGATCAGCGCGGCCATCGCCATGAGCCCGGTGAGACGGGACCGTGCGCGGCTCATCATGTTCCTCCCGTCACTCCGGTCACCAGCGTCGCGGTCGCCGTGCCCGTACAGGTGAAGTGGCCAATGCCGATGATCGCCAGAAACGTGGTGGGCTCGGAGATTGTCACACTGACCCAGATCTCCCGGCTCCCGACGGCGCGCACGCTGAAGTCGTGCTGACCGGCCAGAGCCAGGTAGCTGCTCGCAGCCTCCTGGGCCTGCTCGGGGTTCACGACGAAGGAGCCGGACCGGTACGCGGTTGACGCATCGACGGAGGTAGCACCGGCCCGCGCGGCTTCCTGGGCCAACGCGTAAGCGTTCTCATCGGCGTCGAGCTTGGCTCCGCCGTCGACCACTATGCCGGCCAGCGCGACGAACGCCACGAACAGGACGACGATCATCAGCGACAGCGCGCCGCAGTCGCTATCGTCGCCGCCCATCCAGGCACGCCAGGCTCGTCTCATCAGGTTCCCGTCCCGGCCGCGTGCACGCGGCCGCCCGCTCACGCCACACGTTGTCCTTCGCGGTGTGACACTGGGGTGACAGGCCATCGTCGGCTCACCTCGACCGGTACAGATCGAGCGGGCTGGAGAAGGTAGCCCGCAAGGTGAGCGCCCCCGGCAGGCCTGGCAGGTAGAGGTTGGCCAGCGGCACGGTGCAGGTCACCGTCGCGATCACCGGCAGGGTCGGCTGGCCAGGCTGGGCGGCCGTGAATCCTGCGGTATCGATGTAGACGGCCGGGTCGCAGTCAAGGCCGTCCTGGCGAAGCGCGGCCTGCGCACTGGCCTGGCCTGCCGCTTCCGCTGCCGACGGGTTGAGCGCGATCGATGCCTGCCGCGCCGCGTCCCGGGCCGCAGCTTCTACCGCGCCTCGGGCGATCGAGGTCCGGCCGGCCGCGATCACCAGGCCGAGAATAGCCAGCAGCACCGGCGCCAGCACGACGAGTTCCAGCGCCGCGTTGCCGGCATCCGAGCGAAGGGCCCGCCGGATTGTCGCCGCCGCTCTCCCGGCCGCGACGCTCAGCCTGGCGACCCGCCGCGTGCCCGGCATCCGCCGCCGAACCGCACCCCCGGCCTGTGTACGGCGACCCGTCATGGCTGGAACTCCTCCACCGGCGCCTGAGCCGTCTCCGAGACGTGCACAACCAGGCCGGGCACGAACGTGGGGACATGGCCGGTCACGGTGACCGCCACCGTCGACGCGGTGCTGCCGCCGGTGCTGACCCCCGGATCGAGGAGGTAGCCGGCGCCAGAATGCCGGGCGAAGGCCAGCGCCGCAGCCCTCCCGGCTTCCGGGGACCCGCCGAGCACCCTGGCCGCGTCGGCACCCTGCCGGGCGGCGGCGAGCGCCGCCTCCCTGGCCAGGAACCAGAACGACGCCTGGATCACGATCATGATGAACAGCAGCACGATCGGCAGGATCACGGCGTAGCTGAGGCTCAGCGCGCCCCGGTCCGCGCCGCCAGGCGACTGCACGGTGGCGCAAGGCGCCGCGGTGGCACGAGACAACAGCCGCCTGATCATTTGCCGTTGCCGATGTTGCCCTCCATGGTGTGCAGCTTCGTCAGCATGAACGCACCCACGGCTACGGCTGCGGCCACCAGACCGATGGCAATCGCCACCCACTCCAGGCTGAGCGCGCCCCTGTCGAGGTCCCCGGATCGGATCGCCGCCAGACGGGCGCGGATACCGGTGATCAGGTAGTGCAAGACGAACGATGGCATGGCTGCCTGCCTTTCACGTGTCGGCCGGAGTGGTCATCCGAAGAGCCGGTAGAAGTCGGGGTAAATGAGCAAGATCAGGAAACCGCCGGCCAACAGCGCGATCGGCAGCACCATGGTTGTGCTGCGCGCCCCGGCTTGCGCCTTCGTCGCGGCCAGCGCCTCAGCCCGCATGGACTCAGCTCGCGCGCCGAGCGTGTCGAGAATCCGGGCTCCATCATTCCCGGCAATCGCGGCTATCTCGGCGAGGTCCGCCAGCTCCTGAACGCCGGTTTCCGCGGCGAGGCGCGAGAGCGCTTCCCATGGCGGTCTTGTCGCCTTGCGGGCCTCATCGAGCGCGACCGCTATCCGCTCGAACGCCCACCCGCCGCCGACTCGCGCAGCGGCCTCCAGCGCCTCCGTCGGCGCGGCGCCGGCGCCGCGTTCGAGCGCCACCAGGTCGACGTAGCTGGTGAGCGCGTGCCGGAAGTCCCGCCGTTTCTCGGCGGCATTGACGCGAGTGACGAGGTCGGGGGCGAAGAAGAGCGCGGCGCCCACTGCGAGTGAGCCCGCAACCGGAATGGTCCACGGCAGGTCATGGCCCGTGAGCGCATACAACGCGCCGATAACCGGAATCACCGCCAGGCCAGCCAGCCCGAAGGCCAGCTTGCTGGCGAGCCACTCGTCGGTCTCCTGGCCGAGTAGCCGCAGGTCGGCTGCCGGTACCGGAAGCCAGGGAACGGCAGTTCTCAGGCCCCGCGCCAGCTCCCGCAGGCTGGACCGCTCGCGCCGAGGCCCGTCTAGCGCGCGGTCGGCCTCAAGCCGGTCCACCGCTGCCCGCAGGCTCGGCCCCGACGGCGCCAGCTCCCGGATCGCCAGCCAGGCACCCAGACCGCTGAGCAGGCCGGCCACGAGCACCCACGGATTCATGGCCGCACCCGGTTCGCCGGTCCGCCGGACTCGTCGACCAGGAACCGGCCGGCGACCGGCACCGTGCCAAGGTGGTGCAGCCACCACAATCCTCCCGTGTAGAGGAGGACGACAAGCGCGAGTACTAGCTGCCCACCAGCAGTGCCGTACGGCGCCGAGTACGAGCGATTCAGGACGGCGAAGACCGTGAATCCGGCCACGAACCAGGTGAGCCACTTCACGGTGGTCCTGTGCTGCGCTCGCTCGGCCTCGATTTCCCGGCGCGCGGCCACGTCCCTGGCCAGCATCACCGCGAGCGCATTGAGCACGTCCCGCACTCCGCCGCCGCGACGGCCAGTCGCGATGATCAGCGCGGCGGCGATCCGGTCCGCGGCCGGGTCGTTGATCTGATCGGCGAACGCACGCAGTGCCGCCTCGGTACCGGTCCTGGCCGACATCCGCCGGCCGAGCCGCGCGACGGCGGGCTCGATCGCTTTCGGTGCCGACTGCACCGATGCCTCAAGCGCGTCTTCCAGGCCCCGGCTCGCGGTCAGCATGTCGGACAGCCGACGGGTCCATTGCTCGAGTCCCTCAAGCACGGCGGCGCGCTCACGCGCGGCTCTTGTCGAGATGATGTGGGGCAAGAACAGCACCGCCGCCACGGCCGCGATCATGGCGACCGGCCACCGGGTGATGGCCAGGGTGATGAGGCCCGCCCCGCCGGCCATGAGGATGTGCCTGAGCCTGTCCCGGCTCGGCCGCCGGGGCGAGCGCGGCCGCGCTCCGGGGGACGGGGCTCGCCTGGTGAGCTCCTTGATGAGCAGGATCGCCCCGGTCACGATGAGTCCGCCGGACGCTCCGGCCAGGACGATCATCGGGACCAGCTCCCCGCCTGAAGCTGCTCGTGGCGCTGGTCGAGCATGCTGGCGTTGAACCCGGCCGCCGAGAGCCGGCTGAGCATGGCGGGGGATGGCGTGTGGGCCGGACGGGCCCGGCCGGTGTGCGGATCCGGCAGGAATAGCCGGTTGACCGACGGCCGGTCGGTGTCCCCCGGCGGCATCACTTCGAGAACCTCTGAGACGAACCTGACGGTGCGGGCGCCGTCGTAACCGCGCCGGACGTGAACGATCAGGGCGACCGCCATGCCGACCAGGATGTGAATTGCACGCTCGGCCAGGGCAAGGCCGCCTCGGAGCCCCAGGATGAGAATGCGGTCGAACGCCTCCGCCGGCGAGTTCGCGTGGAGCGTGCACATCGAGCCGTCCTGGCCCGAGTTCATCGCCTCCAGCATCGGCATGATCTCGCTCCGCCGGACCTCGCCCACCAGAATGCGCCGCGGGTTGTGCCGCAGCGCGTGTGCGATTAAGTCGTGCAAAGTTATCGCGCCGACTCCCTCGGAGTTCGGCTCGCGCGCCTCGAACGCGATCACATCCGGGTGTTGGCTGATCTCGTGCAGGTACAGCTCGTACTCCGACTCCAGCGTCGCCACCCGCTCGCCGGGCGAGATCTCGCTGGCCAGCGCACGCAGCAGCGTGGTCTTCCCCGCGTTGACGCCGCCGGTAACGATGATGTTGCACCGGCCGCGAACCGCGGCCGACAGGAATGCGGCAAGGGTGGCGTCGATGCTGTCCAGCTGCACGAGTCGCGCAAGCGTGATATCTATCTGCCCGTGCCGCCGCAATGACACGCACGGCCGCGGAGTAACCGACATGGTGGCCGTCATCCGTGCGCTGCCGGTCAGAGCCACGTTGACGAGCGGCGCGGCGGCCGAGAAATCCCGGGCCGTCTGCCCGCCGCGTGTAGCCCAGGTGCGGATCATCGCGATCAGCGCGTCATCGCTGGCCGCCAGCGGAGGACCCGCGACCCGCTCGCCGCTGGCGTAGGTTACCCACACCTGGTCGCAGCCGTTGACGTCAACGTTCTCCACCTGCGGGTCGCGCAGGTAGGCCGACAGCGGCCCGAGACCGTACCGCTGGTCGTGCACGGCGCTGGCGAGCTTGTCCAGCTGGTCACCCGCCGAGGCCGGCAGCACGCCCGACCTGACCTGGCCCTCGAGCCACCGGCGGGCCATCTCCCTGATGACGGGCATCACCTCAACGGTGGTCGCGCCGTCATCCAGTCGTGCCGCCAGCATCGCGGTGATCTCGCCCACGCCATCGATCAGCCGCGGATCACTCAGCCCGGTCACCGCCGCGGGCAGCTGCGCCCAGCCGACCGACGGCTGCGCCCGGGCACCCGGCCCCTGCGCCCGGGCACCCGGTGGCTGCGGCTCCGCAGGAGCGCCGGGGTGCTGCCCGCCGTTGTCCTGCGGAGCCGCCGCGGCTGCCCCCGCGAGCGATTGTCCAGTCAGTTCCCCGGGCGGCGCGGGTGGCCACTGCAGGCTCACCGCTGCGCTCCGATAGCCGTGAACTGGCTGGACGCCGAGGCGAACGCCTGGGCAGCCGCGTGCCTGCGCAGCGCCTGTCCGGCTCCCTTCGCTGCCGCCATCAGCGGACCAGAGCCGAACTGCCTGCGCCGTGGTGCGCCGTCGGAGAGGACGGCGGCGGATCTGGCGTCGGCGGGCAACACGGCCGCAACCGGGACGCCAAGCGTGCCCGCGATTTCCCGAGGCGGGTGTGTGCCAGCGCCGTTGACCAGCAGCACAACCCGGCCGGTGCTGCCGAGCAACTGAGTCAGCATGTCGATCCGCGGCCGCGCGGCCCACACCTGGCGTAGCGTCGGCCGGAGCACGACGGCCACCGCGCTCGCGGCCGCGAGCACGGCGTGCGGCTGCGTGTCGGAGGCGTCCAGGCGGCCGCAGTCGGCGATCACGTCGCACTGCTGCGCTGCCAGCGTCATGGCCACGGCCGGCCAGGCCGGTACCAGCCCAACGGCCTGACGTGGGTCGGTCAGGCCTGGCAGCACCATGCGTGTGCGGTTGGTGTCGAGCGGTACCAGCTGCGCTACCAGGCCGGCCGCGGCCGCCTGCGGATTACGGCCAGCCTCGATCGCATGCTCCATCAAGCCGATCGCCGCCGGCACATGTCCGCCCAGCGCCCCGGCTAGCACAGCTCCGCCCGCGGGATCGCACTCGGCGACGATCGCCGGCACCGGCCAGCCGAGCGCCAGCGCGAGCGCGGCGGTTGTCGCGCCGGGTGAGCCACCCGGAGAGACCAGCGCGTAGACCGAGCCCATGGCTAGCCTCCCCGCCTGGTCACGATGAGCGCGACCTGGCCGGTTGACGCCTGGGCCGCCACTGGCACCCCATCCGACGCGAGAACGAGCAGGTCGACGACATCGAACCCATCCTGGTCGGGCACGGTGTTGACGGCCTCGACGATGCCGGGCACCGGCGCCTGGAGCGACGTAGCCTGGCCCGAATTACCCGACTGCCCCTGGTCGCCGGGAGTCGCGACGATCAGCACCTGGTCGCCGGGCTGCAGCCCGCTGGCAGGCAGTGACTCCGGCTTTACCGGCACAGCGACCAGTACCTGACCCGGCCCGGGCGGCTGCGCCACGGTCAAGTCGGCCGGCGCGAGCAGCGTGCCCGGCGTCAGCGCGACCGCCGCCGTCTGCCCGGCTACTTGCCCGAGCTGCGACCCCGGGATCACGTGGACGCCGGACGGCACAGAGACATCGGCGGTGGCCACGTCGGCGGCGGTGATGACGGCCCCGGCCGGAACAGCAGCCGTAACCATGATCACTGGCACCTGGCGATCGGTTCGCTCGTAGACGGCCGTGCTGGCGAGCACTCCGGCACCGGCCAGGGCTATTGCGAGTGCGACCATCGCGGGGCGCCGGCGCCTGGGCAGCCCGCGCAGTTTCCCGGCCTGACCTCCGGGACTTGCGTGGCTGGCTGACTTGCCGTTGCTGCTGGGCACGTCGGCATCGGGGAAGTAGGCCGTGCCGATCTGGGCTGGCGGCTGCCTGCTCATGGATTGCTCACCAGCGCCTCCCCTTGTGCCACCGGTAGCGCGAATGAGAACGGAACAGGGAGTCCTCCGGTCAGCACGCCGCCAGCGCCGCCAGACCCGGTCCAGGTAATCCGCCAGCTGATGACCACTGAGGCCTGGTAGGCATTGCCCGGCTGGCCGACCGAGGACTGCTCGTAGATGTAGGAGCACTGCGAGTGCTGCGCGGACGCTGGCTTAGCCGGCCGATAGGCGGTGCCTGGTCCGCGGCAGTCCACAGCGGGCAGGCCACCGCCGGGTTCGAACGAAAGGCCGACCGGTGTCGCGGTGGCGGTCGCCCACACCGGGCCGGCGCTCACAGTCACGCTGCGTGCACTCCAGTTGCTGGCCGGCACCCAGAACCACTCGGGCAGGCCGACCAGGCCGTCCTTGCCCCGTGGCGGGGCAGTGTCCGGACCCAGGGTCGGTATGCGCAATTCGCTGAGCGCTTCCTGGAGTAGCTGCTGCGGGGTAATCCGGGGCGCTCCCGTTGCGTTGTTGATCAGTACGGCCTGGGGGCCGGGGCCGGTCTTGCCGCCGACGCAGTCCATCAGTGCCCAGCTGTAGCCCTTCGGCGGCGGCCAGGCCAGGCCCAGGCTCTTGGCCTGGGCCTCCGTTAGCGGAATGAAAGTGCAGGTAGTGATCACCTTCACGCCTCCGCCGCCGCCCCCGCCGGGGCTGCCGCCGTTTCCGCTGCCGTACCCGCACTGCACAGTCACCCACTGCCCGCCGACCTCGACCGTGCACTGTCCGCCGCCATTGCCACCGCCGCTCCCGCCGGCCAGCGCTGGTCCTCCTGCGCACAGCGCGATCGCGGCCACCGCGACGACGGAGACGGCCGCGACCCTCACGGCGTGCATGAGACATCCTCGACGGTCTGGACATAGACGACCCAGTGACCGCGGATGAGATTGAGCCTGGTCACGAGGTTGTCGTCCGTGATGCCAAGCGATCCGGGCACGATCTGATCAGTGCTCGCGTATGCCAGGCCTGAGTTGCTTGTGTTGTCGCAGTCGTGCACCCAGGCCGCCGTGCCCTTGACGCTGACGCCAATGATGTGCCTCTCCACCTGGCCGTAGATGATCTCGTCCTTTGCCCACGCCTGGCTGAACGCACGGACCGCGTTGCGAACGGTGGCCGCATCGAGGTAGGGCGCGAGCAGGTGGCGTACCTCAGCCGGGTTGCGCGAGTTGAACGCGTCGGTCATTGCCGTCGTGTAGCTGAGATACGCAGCGATCACCTGCTGCCGGGCCGAAAGCGGCCGCTGGATGGTGGCGTCGGCCGCCCTTGCCGGGTGAGCCGCGGGCGTGGCCGGAAGGTGCACGAGCGGAGCCGTGGCCGCGCAGCCGGCCAGCAGTGGTGCGACGCAGCCGACCACGACGGCCAGCCACGCGGGCGGGCGCCAGTCAGTGCGTTGCCAAGTCCGGGAAGTGATTCTCATACTCCGCACTCCGACTGGCCGGCATGGCACGGTGGGCGGCTTTTCGCATGCGAGCCAGCGGTCTGCACCCTAGGGCCAGGCTGTGAGCAGTTTGTTAGCAGAGCGTTAGCTGGCAGGTTGCGGGTTGCGGGACCCTCTCGCCGGGATGACGGCAGCCGAACCACTGCACACGGAATGACCGCAGCGGTTCCACCGCATGCGGCGCGTTAACCCGGTGGTCGCCGTCAGCCGCTAGCCGCCACGATCCCGTGCTC
>JASIBJ010000705.1 GCA_030045215.1 Streptosporangiaceae bacterium
TGGGTGCAGACCGGCCTGATCGTCATCGAATACTCGGCGATGATCTCGTTCGTCGTGCTCGCCCTGATCCATGAATCGTCCGGGGCCGACGGCGCCACGCTCCCGTCGCTGTCGGACTTCACGATCTCCCATGCGGTGGCGGGCGTTGGCGGGTTCAAGGGTCTCGCCGAGGCGGCGGTGCCGTGTGGCTTCCTCTACCTCGGCTGGGAGGCGACCGCGGTCCTCGGCGAGGAATCAACGCGCCGCAACATCAACCCCGGCCGGGCGATGCTACTCGGGACCGGGTTCCTGACGCTCTGGTACACCTTCCTCATCGTCGTATTCCAAGGCGTGTCCAGCCAGGCCCAGGTGCTGGCGCACGGCGCCGACGTGCTTGCTTACGCGGGCCCGCTGCTTGTTCCCGGCTTCTTCGGCCGGGCGCTACCGCTCGCGGTGCTCATCGCCGTGATCGGCACCTGCCAGATCCAGATGATCGAGCCGAGCAGGATACTGTACGCCTTCGCCAGGGACCGGATCATTCCGGGCGTGTTTGGCTTTATCAACCGGGCCCACCAGACGCCGTGGGCCGGGCTGCTGATCCTCGCCGCGATACCGCCGATCCTGCTCATCCCGTACCTGGCGAGTACGTCGGCGAACCACGCCATCGGCGACATCATCAGCGCGGACGGCATGTTCGGGCTGTTCATGTATTTCGTGATCGCCGTCAGCAGCGTCTGGTTCTACCGGGCCTACCTGCGCCGGAGCGTCGTCACGTTCCTCGCACTCGGCGTTCTGCCACTGCTGGGCGGCCTGTTCATGGGCGTGATCTTCTTTTACGGCCTGACCACGCAGGCGGCG
Organism: Streptosporangiaceae bacterium; assembly: GCA_030045215.1. The sequence goes on from JASIBJ010000705.1 coordinate 838, forward strand.
GTCGTGGCCTGGGTGTCGGTCGTCGGCGTCGCGCTGGCCTTCGTGATCGGCGCGTTCGTCGTATGGCGGGCCGCGCCGACAGCGCCGTTCTTTGCCGACATCGAGGAACGGAGACGCGTCGACCGGATGGGTGAGTCGGACGCCACCACCGACCTCGCGGACGAGACGGCCTAGGCCGTCCGGTGAGTGTGCCGGCGCGCTGATCTGGGTCGGTCAGGCCAGGGTCATAGGGACGCCGGGGGAGCGCGCAGCAGCCTCACCCGGCCGAGAGGCCGGCCGGAGGGACGATGTCACGCTTCTGGATCTTGCCGGTCGGCCCCTTGGGCAGGGCGTCGGTGATCCACACATGGCGCGGGTACTTGTACGCCGCGACCAGGCCCTTGACGTAGTCGCGCAACTCCTCGGCGCTCGCGCTGGCTCGTGGCTTCAAGACCACCGCCGCGCCGACCTCCTCGCCGAGCGCCGGGTGCGGGAGACCGATCACGGCCGCTTCAGCGACCGCGGGGTGCTCGTAAAGGACTTCCTCGATCTCCCTCGGGTAGACGTTGTAGCCGCCGCGGATGATCATGTCCTTCTTCCGGTCCACGATGTAGAAGTAGCCGTCCTCGTCGACGCGCGCGAGGTCACCGCTGTGGAACCAGCCGTCCAGGATCGCCTCGGCCGTGGCGTCGGGGCGGTTCCAGTAACCCTTCATCACGTTCGGGCCGCGGATGACGATCTCGCCGACCTCGCCTTGCGGTACGTCGTGACCCGAATTGTCCAGAAGGCGCATCTGCACTCCCCGGATGGGCGTGCCGATCGAGCCGGGCTTGCGCTCCCGGCCGGGATGGTTGAATGACGCAACCGGCGACGTTTCGGACAAGCCATATCCTTCTAGCACCGCGCAGCCGAACGCGTCCTCGAACCCGCGCAGCACCTTGACCGGCAGCGCCGCGCCGCCCGAGATGCACATCCTGAGCCCGGAGACGTCGTAGTCCGCGCGGTCAGGCTGATGCAGCAGCGCCACGTACATCGTCGGCACGCCTTCGAAGACGGTTACGTGGTGGCCAGCGATGGTCCGCAGGGCGTGAGCCGCGTCGAAGCGGGGCAGCAGGGTCAGGCAGGCCCCCGATGCGACGGCGACGTTGAGCGCCACGGTCTGCCCGAACACGTGGAACAGCGGAAGCCCGCCGAAGATGACGTCCTCCGGGCGCGCGCACACGATGTCGGTTCGCGCTGTGTGAGTGTTGCTGATGAGGTTGCCGTGGGTGAGCTCGGCGCCCTTCGGCTGGCCGGTAGTACCGGACGTGTAGAGGATCACCGCAGTGTCCCCGTCGGTCCGGTCGGTGACCTCGTCGACCGGGGCGACAGAGGCTAGCAGGTCGGGGAATTCGGCTTCGTCGACGACAATTAGGTCCGCCCCGGCCTGCTCGGCGCCGGCCCGTGCCTCGCCGGCGAAGGTGTGCCACGCGAATACCAGCCGGGCCCCTGAGTCGGCCAGATAGTAAGCGACCTCCCGGCCCTTGAGCAGCGGGTTCATCGGCACGACGACGCCACCGGCGCGAAGGATGCCGTAGTACACGACGGGTACCTCGGCGACATTGGGCATCATGATCCCAACCCGGTCGCCGGGCGTGAGGCCTCGCTCGCGCAGGACCCCCGCAACCCTCGCGCTCGCCTCGTCCAGCGCGCGGTACGTCATCGCCGCGTTGTCCACCCGCACAGCTACCCGGGCGGCGTGGACACGAGTTGTGTCCGTCAGGTTCTTGGCCAGGTTCGTCATGCTGCCATTCTCTGTTCCGTCGACCCGGCTAGTCGTCGGTCCGGGGTATCGAGCCTGCCCTGGGTCGTTGGTACCGCGATACAACGGCACGGCGCCGGCGCTCGGCAGGACGCCTCTAGGCAGGGTCCGCGGCGATACGCGAGGATCCACTGATGGACATGGACACCGATGGTTCTGTGGCCGCTGAACTGGTGGCGGACGTCGCCGCCGCCGTGCCCAGGCAGGCGGTCTCGGCCGACGTCCTCCGGGCGATCGTCAGGGAGATTCCCCAGCTGGAGGAGGACAAGCCGCTGCTCGCCCTGCTTGCTTCGAGCGTCGAGGGCAACGTGGAGACGTGCCTGCAGATCATGCAGCACCGGATAGATCTGTCCGCCGTGCAGGCCCCGGCCGCAGCCGTGGAGTACGCGCGCCGCCTGGCCCAGCGTGGAACGCCGCTCACTACTCTGCTGCGCACCTACCGGCTCGGGCATGCCAGGTTCTCCGACTGGCTGCTGAAGGAACTCGCCCGGCAGACCGATGACGCCCGCCTGATCAGCGCGACCACGGTGAGCATGTCCAGGATCGTGGCCGCGTACGTCGACCAGACCTCCGAGGAGATGGTCGCCGCCTATACCCAGGAAAGGGAACACTGGCTCCGGAATCAGAACGCGGCGCGAGCGGCCAGGATCCGGAGGCTGCTGTCCGGCGACCGCGACGTGCGCGGTGCCGAGGCCGCGCTGGGCTACCGGCTGCGCCAGTATCACGTGGGCATGGTGTGCTGGGTGGACGATGCGGTCGGCGCGGCGGACGAGCTCACGAGGCTGGAGCGCGCAGTTGGCCAGGTGGCGGTGCAGGCGGCGAGCGCCGGCGATCCCGTGTTCCTGGCCCGCGACGAATCGAGCGCCTGGGCGTGGCTGCCGCTGGGAATCCGCGACAGATTCGACTCGGCCGAAGCGAGCACGGCGAACGTGAGCGCTGACATCCGCTTCGCCTTCGGCGACCCTGCGAAGGGCCCTGGCGGGTTCTGTCTCACCTACCTGCAGGCCATGGCGGCCGAGTCCGTCGCGCTCGCCGCGCGATCTCGCAGTCCTCGCGTAGTCACGTTCACCGAGGTGGCGCCGATCGCGATGATGCTCGGGTCCGACGACCTGCTGCGTGGCTGGGTGCGCGCTACCCTGGCGGGCCTGGCTACCGATGACGAGCATCACGCTCGCCTGCGCGAGACCCTTCTGGTTTTCCTGCAGAGCGGATCCAGCTACAAGTCCACGGCCGAGCGACTCGTGCTGCACAAGAACACGGTCCAGTACCGGATCCGCAGGGCCGAGGAGAGCCTTGGCCGGGCAGTGGGCGAGAACCGCCATGACGTGGAACTCGCGTTGCAGGCGAGCTACTGGCTGGGCGCGGCAGTTCTGCGTCCAGGCACCGCGCCGTCCGCCGCGCCCGAAAAACCGGATGCGTAACCGGCCGTGCTGAGGGGATCCGAGCGTCGCCCGATGGCCGACGAGAGAGACGCGACGGGTCTGCGGCGTAGCTTGGGGAGCGGTGCCCGGCGCGGCCGCAGCCCGCACCGACCGACAGGGATGGGCTCCAGAGAGGACTGCTCTGATGGCGAACTTGTTGCCTGACCCGCACGCGCGCGAGCCGCAGAACCAAACCCGCCTGCTCTGGACCGACCCCCGGACGCCGTTTACCTGGCGGGGCTGGAACTTCGGCACGGACGTGCTCAGGTTCGGCGGGAACGAAAGCCCGTATCCGCCGCCGCCGGAACTGCTCGATGCGATCGCGGCGGCTGGCGACCGGATGAACCGCTACCCGTTCGGGATGGAAGGCGCGCTCGTGGACGCGCTGAGCGCGCATCTTGGGTGCTTGCCCGAGCAGGTGATGATCGCGCCGGGCTCGAGCGCGCTGCTGGAAGCGGTGATCAAGGGCCTGGGCGGGCCTGAGCACGAAGTGGTCTACCCAGACTCCTCCTACCCGGCCTATCGCGGCGCGGCGGCGGGCGTCAGGGCGCAGATGCGGCCGGTCCCGCTGCGGCCCGACGGGACCTGTGATATCGAGGCGCTCGCGAACGCCTGCACCGACCGGACAAGTCTGGTGATCGTCTGCAATCCGAATAACCCGACGGGCGGGATGGCGCCCACCAAGGACCTGCGACTGCTGATTGACGCCCTGCCGGCCGGGACACTGCTGATGATTGACGAAGCCTACTGGGAGTTCACCGACGAGTACGCGGACGGCGGGCGTGGCGCCCTTGACTACCTTCAGTGCGGCCGGCCCGTCCTCGTCACCCGGACGTTCTCGAAGTTCTACGGCCTGGCGGGTCTGCGGGTCGGATACGGCGTGGCCTCCGAAGAGATCGCCGGGGAACTCCATGCCCGGCTCCGGCTCGGCGGAGCCAACATCATCGGTCTCGTGGCGGCTGAGGCGGCACTCGGGCTCACCGGCGTGTTCGCCGAACGCGCCGAGCACATCAAGGCAGAGCGCGCCCGGCTCTCTCAGGCGTTCGGCGGCCTCGGCTTCGACCCGCTGCCTACGCAGGCCAACTTCATCTTCTGCCCGCATACCGATGATGACCTGCCCGTCGAGCTGATGGCGGCCGGCCACTGGGTGCGCGACGGCCGGAGCGTCCAGATGCCGGGCGGCATGCGAGTAACAGTCGGGAGCCCGGACGAGAACGACGAGCTCCTGGCAGCGATACGGGTGATCGTCGGCCCCGGCTGACTCCCCCGGGGCGCTCGGCCAAACGCGGGGCTGACGGGTTTCGGAATCACCAGCTTCAGGTGAGGAGTGTTCACCTGCTCACGGGTCAGCCTGGGCTCAGTCGCCAAGAGCGGCACGGCCGCAGGGGTGCCGGCCATGCGGACGGCTAACCGGGTCCTGCTGTTCGAGAAAGTGACCCTGAGCCAGCTCGACCAGCTGATCAGGAAACTGGCCTCGGCCCGGGACACGATGATCAGGACTGGCAACGCCACCGAGTGGGCCTGGGACGAGAACACGGGATCGTACGAGAAGTTCACTCCCGTGTACGAGGAAGTCGCCCGGCTCGAAGACGAGGTGCGCGCGGCCAGGAACGTGGAAAGCGCCAGAAGGCGCATCTGACGGGAAAGGATGACTGACGATGGCTCCGCACATTTACCTGCTGTCCGTGCCGGCGGCGGTCG
>JASIBJ010000706.1 GCA_030045215.1 Streptosporangiaceae bacterium
CTTCGCCGGTGCCATGCGCTGCCAGGTGCGCCTGCAGCATCTCGGAGAAGTACTTCATGGCCGCATCGACCTCGGCATCGTCTCCGGTCGCGAGCACGTCGAGTAGCAGACCGCGCCCCACGGCAAGGTACAGCCTGGCAATGGTGCGGGCCGTCTCCGGGCTTACTCCATTTGCCTCCGCCACGGCAGCGACCGGGGCGACCCAGTCCTCCACGATGCCGTCGAGGACCGGCGCCGCCCAACGCCGACCCTGAATCGCCTGGCCGTAGACCTCGAAAAAGAGCCGTTCCTGCGGCGCCAGCTCCGGCCTGCGCAGGTGCTCCCACATCCGGGCGGCCTGCGAGGCGGGCTGTGAGCTCAGTTCGGCGAGGACGGCGCGCTGGCGCGCCTCAGCCGTCCTGACGACTTCGGTCAGCAGTCCCTCACGGGATCCGAAGTGATGGATGATCATGCGGTGGCTCGTTCCTGCCGACTCGGCGATAGCGCGCAGGCTCTTGTCGGCTATTCCGCCAGCCAGGGCCACGTCCACGATCGCGGCCAGGAGCTTCTCCTTCGGGGTTACGCCCGTCATGTACCATATGGTACACAGGTGCTGCGCAAGCCCGGCGAGGTCAGGGCGAGCACAGGCGCGCGGGCTGCTGGTCAGGCGGGCGCTGGTCAGCAGGGCGCTGGCTTACGCGAGCTATCGCGCTCGCGGTTCTGCGCCGGTTAGGTGGACTTCGGCCACGGGCCGCCACTGCCAGGATCGTCCGACCTGCGTCTGAGCCACCAGGCTGACCGATCTGATCACGATCTCGGTCTTGGGGAGCCAGCGCCCGAGCGCGGCGATAATCGGCGTGGCCGGGATCGTCGCGTTGCTGTAGGCGACGGAGACATGCGGCAACCACGGGTCCGTGGCGGAACGCCCCTCACAGCCCGCGGCGCGGGTGGCCGCGCGAACGGCGTCGAGGACCGGGGTCAGCGCGGCGGGCGGCTCCACCGGCAGCACAATCGCGTTGGAGGCGTAGAACACCCGCCCAAGCGATACGTGAATCGGCGCGACCACGGACAGCCGTCCCCTGGCATCGGCCGTCATTGCGTCGACGGCGGAGTCCGGAACCTCGTCGGCGAATCCGGCCACATAGGTCGTCATGTGCAGCCAGGGCATGTCGATCATGTCCAGGCCTTCGTGGCCGGCGAGCTTTGCCTGGGCGGCGGCCGCCAGCTCCTGAACCCCGGGCTGGTCGTGGAACAGCATGTGCCAGTGATAGAGCTCCCGGCCAGGAGACTGGCCCGGTCGCTGGTACCAGTGGTTGGTCATCTGCGTCGGGAGCGGGCTCACGCGCTATCACCCGCTCGCCGTCGGGGCGCCTTCAGGCGACGCCTTCGCTCGTCGCTCGTTCCGCGCTCCTGAGGCCTGGACTCGCTCACGCCTCCTCCTGGTCCGAGTTTGCCTCCGTCGGCTGCTGATCGCTGAACAGCGTGAGTTGCAGCCCGGCCGGGGCCTCGAGGCGGGCGTTGAGTGAGTCCCAGGGTGTGGGCGCAGGCTCGGCGACTATCGTGGCTCCGGCCGCAGCCAGCTTGCGGGTAGCTGCCGCGGCATCGCTGACCTCGAAGGCAACGCGGATGTGACCGGCGACACGCCGTCCGACCTCGACGTCATCGATGTAGGCCGCATGGCGCGGGTCGGCGAGTTCCAGCGTGGCGCGGCCCGCTTCGAGAATGGTCACCCGGCCGCCGGGAGACTCATATGCGGCCCGCTCGGGCAGGCCAAGCACGTCGCGATAAAACCGCAGCGCCTCGTCATAATCGCGCGCGGTCACCACCAGGCGCAGTTCGCTGACCTCTGGTCTGCCGTTCACGGCTCACCTCCGGCTCGGCCGCAACCTACAGCCCCGAAGGCTCCCGCTCAAAACGTCTCGCCGGTGTCAGCGGAGCGCGGCAGCAGGCGGGCCAGCGGGTCACGGCCCCGCCGAACCAACGACACGGATCAGGCGGCCGGCTTGTCCCAGACCGAGACGTGCGAGCCGCTGTCGGTCGTGAAGGGCTCGCGGTTCCACCCGCCCCAGCGGCTGCGCAGCCGGAGTCCGGCGAGCTGAGCCATGAGGTCGAGCTCGGAGGGCCATACGTAGCGGAACGGGATGGTCCGGTAGCTGCCCGTCCGATCAGTGAACTCGACGTAGTGGCCGCTGTAGCGCTGGGTGGCGTGGTCAAAGCTGTAGGAGACGATCCGCCCCGGCCCCGCCCGGTATCCGAGGATGTTCTGGCCGGGCGGCAGGCGGCGCAGGTCAGGCACGGCGGTCTCGATCACGAAGCAGCCGCCGGGCGCGAGATGCCGCGCGACGTTGCGGAAGCAAGCGACCTGGGCTTCTTGCGTAGTGAGGTTGTTGATCGTGTTGTACACCAGGTAGGCCACCGTGAACGTACGGTCCAACATGGTGGTGGCCATGTCACCGATGGTCACGGAGATAGCGTCCCCGCCCGGCTTGCCGCGGAGCCTGGCCGCCATGGCCCTCGACAGCTCGATACCGTGCACGGGCACGCCGCGGCGCGACAGCGGCAGCCCGATGCGGCCGGTGCCAATGGCCAGCTCAAGCGCCTGCCCGCTGCCCGCCAGCTCGGCCAGCAGGCTGACGGCCGGGTCGATGGCCTCAGGCTGGAACATGCGGTCGGACGGGTCGTCGTAGCTCGCCGCCACGAGCTCTCCGAAATAGCCGTCCGGATCATCCACGGACCGACAACCTAGCGTGCACGCAACCGCTGCGGCCAGCCGATTTCCGCTGCGGGCCGCCGGTCAACGGTCTGGGCCCCTCAGAGGTGTGCCCGTTATGAGAGATCCGCTCCTAGACTGGATGTCGCGGACGGGGGTGGACGCGGAAGCTAGAAGTCATTTGAAGCGACGGGACATTGCGGTGGCACTAGTAGACGAAGGGTCCAACGAAAACGCGGTAGTGGCTGACGCCGAGGTCACGGCGACGGCTCCCACCGAAGCGATTCCGGTTGACGAGCACAACGACATGGATGAGCCGGCCAGCCCGGAGGTTGAGGCAGCGAGCGCTCCGGGCCCTGAAGGACCAGCCGATGGCTCCGGGCAAGATGCCGGTGCCGACGGAGATCATGGGTTCGCCGAGATTGCTGGTGATAACGAGTCGCTTGAGACCAGCGCCGGAGCGATTACCGAAGCGCTGCCGAGCGCCGAGCCCGTCGCCGTGGCCGAGCCCGTCGCCGTGGCCGAGCCGGTCGCCGCAGCAGACGCCGTGCCCGTCGCCGTGGCAGAGCCGGTCGCCGCAGCAGATGCCGTGCCGCTGCCGAGCGCCGAGCCCGTCGCCGCAGCAGAGCCCGTCGCCGCAGCAGATGCCGTGGCGACCCAGACCGTCGAGCCCGCCGAGGATCCCGCGCCCACGCTTGTCGACGCGCTCGCGGGCGCCGAGGTCTCCGATCCGGGTGCCGCGGGCGCTGGGATCGAGACCGGGGACGGCGCGGCAGGAAGCGATACCTGGATCCTTACCACCGCGCGCGGCGCCCGGCGGGTCTCCTGGAAGGTCGCCACCGCGGCAGGTGCTGCGGCCGTGCTCGTGATCGCTGTGGTTATCGTCGTAGCCAACTTGAGCAGCTCAAGCGCGGTGACGACCCGCAAAACGACGCACAAGAAGATCGCGCCGGTCAGCGTAGTTTCCGTCAGCCCAGGTAACGGGTCGACCGGGGTGAACGGCGCCTCGCCGATCACGGTCACGTACTCAGGACCTGTCCCCAAGGGTACGCAGCTGCCCACGCTGTCTCCCAGCATCGCGGGGAGCTGGCAGGTGTCCGGACACACGGCGACCTTCACCCCTCAGGTGGGCTTCACGGAGGACACCCACGTGACCGTGACGATCCCCGCGTCGGCCGGCACGACCACAACCGCGACCACGAGCTTTAGCTTCACGACCGGTCACTATTCGATCCTCCGGCTGGATGAGCTTCTGTCGCAGCTCGGGTACATCCCGGTGACCTGGACGCCGACGGACCCGTCCGGCGACATCCCCGCGACTGACGCCAGCGCGCAGCTCGCCGCGGCGTACGACCCGCCACCGGGCACGTTCACCTTCGAGCCCGGGTACCCGAGCTTGCTGACGAGCCAGTGGTCGGTTGGGAATGACAACGAGATCATCGACGGCGCGGTCCGTACCTTCGAGTTCGACCATAACCTCACGATGGACGGCGATGCGGGCCCGACTGTCTGGTCACACCTGCTCACTGCGGTCGCCAGGGGCGAACGGAGCCAGCATGGTTACACCTACGTGTGGGTGTCACAGTCCGGCACCGAGACCCTGGAGTTGTACCACAACGGCCGGCTGGCGATCACCTCGCCGGTGAATACGGGCATCGCCGCCAGCCCCACCGATGACGGGACGTTCCCGGTCTACCTGCGGTTCACGGTCACCCAGATGATCGGCACCAACCCGGACGGCTCGCCTTACGACGACACGGTCTACTGGGTGTCCTACTTCAACGGTGGCGACGCGGTGCACGCGTTCCCTCGCGGCAGCTACGGGTGGTACCAGTCACTGGGCTGTGTCGAACTGCCGACCTACGGCAGCACGGCGGAAGATGTCTGGAACCTGATCACCTACGGGACGCTGGTGACGGTTACCGGGCCGGTGGCCTAACCGGCACCCGCTCGCAAACTCGCTTCAGCCCCGCCCGTCAGTCGCCGAGCTCGGTGCGGCGCCTGGCCACGTAATCCTCGAGTTCGGCCCGGACAGCGTCGTCCAGCGGAGGCTGCTGGTAGTCGGCCAGCGTCTTCGCGCAGATCTCGCCAGCCCTGGCCGTGGCATCCCGGCCGCCGAGCTTCAGCCAGCGCTCGTAGTTGGCCGTCGAGGAGAGCAGCGGGCGGTAGAAGCACTTGCGGAATCGCTCCATGGTGTGCTGCGCACCGAGGAAGTGCCCGCCGTGGCCGACCTCTTCGTGCGCGCCGAATGCAAGCGACTCCTCGTCGATCTCCAGCGGCGTGAACTCCACCCGCAGCATCCGCAGCAGCTCGATGTCGACGATGAACTTCTCGAAGCACGACACGAGGCCACCCTCCAGCCAGCCGGCCGCGTGCATGACCCAGTTCGCGCCGGCCAGGAACGTCGGCAGCAGCGTCATCAGCGATTCGTACGCGGCCTGGGCGTCGCAGCTCTGGCTGGAGTTCAGCCCGCCGCCGGTGCGGAACGGCAATCCGAAGTGCCGCGCCAGCTGCCCGGTGCACAGCAGTCCGATGCCCGACTCCGGCGTGCCGAAGCTGGGCGACCCGGACTGCATGTCGATGTTGGACAGGAACGAGCCGAAGATGACCGGGCAGCCGGGCTGGATCAGCTGGGCTAGGGCGTTGCCAGAAAAAGCCTCGGCGAGCTGCTGCACCAGCGCGGCCGGAATCGTGACCGGCGACATCGCGCCCATGAGCAGGAACGGGGTGAGCACGACGGGCTGTCGAGCCGCGCAGTACTCGAACTGGGCGTCGAGCATCCGGTCGTCCCAGCGCAGCGGCGAGTTGCAGTTGATCAGCGAAATGGTGGCAGGAACGGCCTCGATGGCCTCGCGGCCGCCGAAGAGAATCTCGGTCATCGCGATGGTGTCGGCGGCGTTGGGGCCAGACACCACGTTCCCCATGTAGATCTTGTCGGTGAGCGTCTGCAGGGCAAAGACCATGTCCAGGTGCCGCGAGTCCAGCGGCGCATCGTTGGGCTCACAGATGACCCCGCCGGCGGAGTCCAGCTCGGGGAACGACTGCGACAGCATGCACAGCCGGCGGAAGTCCTCCAGCGTCGCGTCGCGGCGCACGTCGCCCTCGCGCACGAACGGCGAGCCGTAGACAGCGCCGAACGCCATGTCGTCGCCGCCGATGTGCACGTTGTTGGCCGGGTTCCTGGCCTGCACGTCGAACTCGCGGGGCGCGAGCGCTACCTGGGCGAGCACGAACTCCGGGTCCAGGTACACGACCTCGCCATCGGTCCGCTGGCCCGCCTTGCGGAACAACTCCACGGCCTCGGGCTTAGCGAACTGGACGCCGATCTCGGACACGATCCGCCTCCAGCCCTTGTCGAGCACGGCTACCGCGTCGGGCGAGAGGATCTCGTACCTGGGCATAGTGTTGCGGAACATTGCCACCTCGAAATGGCGCGCTTGACCAGCCGGAATGGTGGAATCTAGGATCACATCGTAAAACAATGTTCCGTAACATGGAACAACTCTTACTGAGGCGCAGTCGTGACGAGTCCCACCGGAAC
>JASIBJ010000707.1 GCA_030045215.1 Streptosporangiaceae bacterium
CCAGGGCCGAAGAGAACCCGGCGCTCACCCTCGACAACCACAACATCTAGTAGTTACACTGGTGTAGTTCTCCTATAGCTAGTGCTATGGCTCGATGACCGGGAGGTGATCGCGATGTACTGCCCCTACTGCAGGCATCCCGACAGCCGGGTCATCGACAGCCGCACCGGGGACGACGGCGCCGCGATCAGGCGCCGCCGGGCCTGTCCGGCGTGCGGGCGCCGTTTTACCACGCAGGAAACCGTCATCCTGACCGTGGCCAAGCGCAGCGGCGTGACCGAGCCGTTCAACCGGGACAAGATCGTCCGAGGCGTTCGGCGTGCGTGCCAGGGCCGGCCGGTCAGCGAAGACCAGCTCGCGCTCCTGGCGCAACAGGTGGAGGACACCATCAGAAGCCGCGGGAGCGGCGAGGTGCCGTCGCACGAGGTCGGCCTGGCCATCCTTGGCCCGCTGCGCGACCTCGATGAGGTCGCCTACCTGAGGTTCGCCTCGGTCTACCGGGGATTTGAGTCGCTCAGCGACTTCGAGGAAGAAATAGCAGCGCTGCGCGCCGAACGGCTGGAGAGCTGGCGTCCCGAGGACGAGCGGTTCCTGGCCGACGAGGCGGGACTGCGCGGTGAGCGTGGGCCGGGGGCTACCGGCGACAGCTCAGGTGCCCGTAATGGGCAGCACGCTCCGGCCAGCTAGCCGGAGCCGATGTCAGGTTTCACTGGGAGGGCCTTTGCCAGGCCCACGATGGGTCCACTGGGATCCGCGGAGGGGGAGAGCATGACCGAGACGGCTAGCGGGCCGGCGTCGCACGGCGGCAAGAGCGCCAAGTCCAAGGGCCTGACCATGCGGCGTATCTACACCCGTGAGGGCGTCCACCCCTATGACGAAGTGACCTGGGAGCGCCGTGACGTCGTGATGACGAACTGGCGGGACGGATCGGTCAACTTCGAGCAGTACGGTGTCGAGTTCCCCGACTTCTGGTCGGTCAACGCGGCGAACATCGTCACCAGCAAGTACTTCCGCGGCGCCGTTGGCACGCCCCAGCGTGAGTGGAGCCTGAAGCAGCTCGTTGACCGGGTAGTCGGCGCCTATGGCGCGGCGGGTCGGGAGCACGGCTACTTCGCGACTGAGAGGGATGCCGAGATCTTCGAGCACGAGCTTAAGTACGCGCTCGTGCATCAGGCTTTCAGCTTCAACTCGCCGGTCTGGTTCAACGTCGGCACCAGCTCGCCGCAGCAGGTGTCGGCCTGCCAGCCTTACGACGCGCCGGTCAGCACGCCCGCTGGCCCGGTTCCGATCGGCAGCCTGGTCGCGGCGGACGCGGTCGGCACGAAGGTCTACGACGCCCATGGCACGACCCGGATCGTGGCCACCAAGGCCAACGGCACTAAGGAAGTGCTGCGGCTGCACACGACTGCGGGAGAGGTCCTGGAGGCCACCGCTGACCACCTCGTATGGCGGGCCACCGACCTGGAGAACGGCGAGTTCACCGTGGCAGGCTTCCTCCGGCCTGGTGACCACCTGCTGCACGTCATGCCAGACGTGGGCGGATCAGACCGGAAGCTGCTGGACATCAGCAAGGTGGAGAACCTCGGCCCGATGGAGGTCTTTGACATTCAGACCGAGAGCGGCGAGTACCTGTCCGGCAACGTGCGGGTGCACAACTGCTTCATCCTCGCGGTCGACGACACGATGGACGCGATCCTGGATTGGTACCGCGAGGAGGGCCTGATCTTCAAGGGCGGGTCCGGCGCGGGCGTGAACCTCTCTCGCATCCGATCGAGCAAGGAGCTGCTGAGCTCGGGCGGCACCGCGAGCGGTCCCGTCTCGTTCATGCGGGGCGCAGACGCATCGGCCGGGACGATCAAGTCGGGCGGCGCCACCCGTCGCGCGGCCAAGATGGTCGTACTGGATGTCGATCACCCGGATGTCGAGGAGTTCATCGAGGCCAAGGCCCGCGAGGAGGAGAAGGTCCGCGTCCTGCGTGATGCCGGCTTCGACATGGACCTCGGCGGCAAGGACATCGTCAGCGTCCAGTACCAGAACGCGAACAATTCAGTCCGGGTCTCCGACGAGTTCATGCACGCAGTGGAGACCGGCGGCACTTTTGATCTGTGCGCCCGGAGGACCGGCGAGCCGCTTGCGCAGGTGGACGCGAAGGAACTCTTCCGCAAGATGGCCAAGGCCGCGTGGGAGTGCGCCGACCCCGGCATCCAGTACGACGGCACCATCAACGACTGGCACACCTGCCCGGAGTCGGGAAGGATCACCGCATCCAATCCGTGTTCGGAGTACGTGCATCTCGATAACTCGTCGTGCAACCTCGCCAGCATCAACCTGATGAAATTCCTGCGTGCTGACGACACGTTCGACGTGGAGAAGTTCAGCCAGCTCACTGAACTGATCATTACGGCGATGGACATCTCGATCTGCTTCGCCGACTTCCCGACCAAGAAGATCAGGGACACCACCAGGGCCTACCGGCAGCTTGGCATCGGGTATGCCAACCTGGGCGCCCTGCTCATGGCGACTGGGCACGCCTACGACTCCGAAGGCGGCCGCGCGATCGCTACCGCGATCACGTCGCTGATGACCGGCATGGCGTACAAGCGGTCAGCGGAGCTGGCCGGGGTCGTCGGCCCCTATGCCGGTTACGCCCGCAACGC
>JASIBJ010000708.1 GCA_030045215.1 Streptosporangiaceae bacterium
GTCGAGCTTGATCTGCTCGAACGGCCGCTCCACCAGGAACGGGGCGAACGTGTGCGCAACCGGCCGAAGGCCGGTCAGCGCCAGCCCGCTGGTCACTCCAATCAGCAATTGCTCGCGGATGCCAAGGTTGATCACGCGGTCGGGGTGCCGCAGCCGGGCGGGCTCGAACGCGCTTGCGCCGATGTCGGCCGTCACCACGGCCAGGCGCGGGTTGCTGTCCAGCAGTTCGCTGGTCACTCGCTCAAACCGCTCACGCATCGTGTCCATTGCTGGTCTCCCTCAGTGCCCGGGCTCGATGACGGCGACGACAACGTGCGGCCTGCCCGGATGGGGCGCCGTGAGCGCGGCTGCGAGTGCCTCGTGATCCCGGCCGCCGACGCGGACGGCCGACCAGCCCTCCCGGCTGAACCGCGTCTCCGCTCCCCCTGACCATCCGTACGACGAGCTTGAGTTGTCGACCACGATCACGGTCAGCCGGTCCAGGCCGGTCGCGCCGGCAAACGCGATCGCCTCGTGGTTGGACCCCTCGTCCAGCTCGCCGTCTCCGATCAGTACGAAGACGCGTGCGTTCTCGAGGCCGCGCGCCCGCAGCCCGAGGGCGACGCCCACGCCGATCGGCAGCCCGTGGCCGAGCGAGCCGCTAGCTATCTCGACGCCGCTGATGAGGTTGCGATCGGGGTGGTGCCCGAGGATCGAGCCGAACGTGCCGAACCCCGGCAACTCGCTGAGGTCGATGAAGCCCTTGGCCGCCAGCACCGCGTAGTACGCCTTGGGTGAGTGGCCCTTGGACAACAGGAATCGGTCGCGGTCGTCATCCTCGACGGTATCCGGGCTGACCCGCAGCACCTGGTCATACAGCACCCACAGAACGTCAAGGGTGGAGGCGGCGGAATGGTCGTGCTTCTCGTCGCCGCTCATCGCGGCCATCAGGCCCGGCAAGTCCGCGAAGGAGAACCGCGCGTTGGCTGGTGCATTCGTCATGGTCCCAAGGCTCCAACTTTAAGTGCACTCTAAGTCAAGAACGAATGGGCAATAGGCTGGAAACATGGCCGCTTCCGCGCGAACTCACGTCCTGACGATCTCCGAGCTTTCGGCTCGCAGTGGAGCGGCGCCCTCGGCACTGCGGTTCTACGAGAGCCTCGGCCTGATCAGCGCCAGCAGGACAGCCGGCAATCAGCGCCGGTACCCGCGGCATGTGCTCCGCCGGGTCGCCTTCATCCGCGCGGGCCGACAGCTCGGCCTTGAGCTGCGCGAGATCCAGGCGAGCCTGGACCTGCTGCCCGGCGACCGCGCGCCAACCAAGAAGGAGTGGAGCCGGGCCGCGCGGACCTGGCAGGCCAGGATCGACGCGAAGATCGCCGAGCTGCGGCGCATGTCCGACACGCTCGACGGCTGCATCGGCTGCGGCTGCCTGTCGCTGCGCACGTGCGCGCTGTACAACCCGGATGACTCGGCGGCCGGCCATGGTCAGGGAGCACGGTGGCTGCTCGGCGACGAGTCGCCGGCCGAGAGTCGGGTGTGAATTGTGACGGCCTTCGCCTCAGTGCAACTGGAGGACGACGACCAGCGCCGCGATCGGGATCAGGATCGCCGCCAGCGGCGCCCAGGACCACCGGCTCCTCAGCACTGCGCTCGGGCACCCACGGTCACGAGCCTGCACGGCCAGCCTCCCGAGCTCGGCCGCCATCAGCTGAGCCGCGGCCCTCTTGGCCAGTTCGGCCGCCTCCGCGGGGGCGCGGGAGCTCACCTCGACCCGCCGTGTGCTGAAGAAGCTCCGCTGCATCTGACTGCGCGCCCGAGAACGGCGGCTCGAATACAGCGCCCAGCTGTAGATCGTCTTGGTCTTCTTCGGGGCCGGCCGGTGACACACGATCTCGACCGAGTCACCGAGGAAGATGCCCTCGACCGCCCCCCACGGAGCCCGGTGATTCCGAACCGGATTGAAGACGGTGACGCCCTCATCGTCGGACTCGATCCGCGAGTGCAGGGTCGTGGCGTAGGCGATGCCCGTCACCGCGAGGAGACCGGCGGCCACCTTCAGGACAGTCAGGCCAGGATCGACGATGGCGACGTCGATGAAATTGGCCACCGCGAACGCGACCCAGATCCACCAGAGGACCAGCGGGGTGGAGTGGCGGAACACGACGGTGCTGCCTCTCTTGGCCTTCCACAGCGGTCGAGGCCCGACAGCACCGGCCGGCGTTCCGTACCCGGGTTGAGAGCTCGCTGCCGACTGGCCAGAACTAGCCGACGCGGCGAACACCGGTCGGGCCCGACCGGCAGGCTGGACCGACCCCGCAGGCTGGGTCGGGGCCCCTGCCTGCGCGGTCGCAGCGTCGGTGGCAGAGTCGGCCGGCAGAGCGCTGGCTTCGGGCCGCACAGCCGCGCCGCGCGACAGATCGGGCTCAGATGAGGACACGGGGTGCGCTCCAGTCAGCTGGACTTAGGCCGTCGCATG
This sequence comes from Streptosporangiaceae bacterium, assembly GCA_030045215.1. Next base: position 2,459 of record JASIBJ010000708.1, read on the forward strand.
GACGGCGGGCTCAGGTCCGCCCCGCAGGCGGCATCTCGGGCCGTGCCGCGGACGGCGAGCTCAGGGCCGCCTCACGGATGGCAATCGGGGGCCGTCCGGCGGACGGCGGGCTCAGGGCCGCCTCACGGGCAGCTTGACCAAGGCAGTGCCGCGGGCAACAGGCACCCGCGACGCCGCCTTGCGCTTCTACTGTATGCGTACCAGGCCGGGCGATGCCCTACCCGATAAGTGACAAACCACCCCCAGCGACGGGTGTCCGCCCTGGTCGCCGCTGGCGCGGCAGCAGAATTCGCCCACCATATTCATCGTATGTTGATTTGTCGGATCTGTCGGCTAACTGACGGCGCCAGGCCCGCCACTGCCGCCGCATGTTCGGGACCCGCGACGAGGAGAACGTGATAGACAGCACAATCTGGCTGCCGCCGGCAGCGAGGAGATCTTCGCGCCTAAGACTCCGTCCGACCGGAGAGCCCGGCCGACCGGAGAGCCTGACGTAATTCCGCCGTGTCCATCAACGGGCACGATCTCGTACGGCACCAACATCCGTCCGACCGGAGAGCCTGACGTAATTCTGCCGTGTCCATCAACGGGCACGATCTCGTACGGCACCGACATCCTGTAAGTTGTCACACTCCCTGTAGGTTCTCGGCTTTTTCGCGGGTGCTTTGACTGGGTATGTACCGCACAACTTGCAGGGAGTGTGACAACTTGCAGGGAGTGTTGACCACTTGCAGGGACACGAGCGCGCGCAGGGACACGAGCGCGCAGGGACACGAGCGCGCGCAAGGGACACCAACGAGGACGGCGCGGCGGTCAGCCAGCATTCGCCAGCCAGGACACGGGGCAGCTCGCGCCGCGGTGGCGGCGAGGTCGCTCGCAACCTGGCCTAACCTGACCGAAGGAAAAACCGTCTACAAGTCATGAGGAACAGGGCTTACCTAGCAGGTTCCGCAATAGCGACAGCCGCCGTCTTGATCGCCGGCTGCGCCGGATCCGCGCCGCGGACGGTCACCCCAAGGGCCAGCCATGCGGCATCACACGCGTCAGGACCGGCCTGCCGCACCTCGCAGTTGCAGTTGACAGCCGGTCCGAGAGTCTCTGAGGCGACGGAGCAGAACACGCTGATACTCGTGTTCCGGAACATCTCGGCGACAGCCTGCGACATGCGGGGTTACCCGCGCGTCGTATTGACTGGCAGCACGGGACGGCGGCTCTCATTCGCCTATCGGTTCGGCGGGGACCAGATGCTCACCAGCGCGGCGCCGGCCCTGGTCCGGTTGCCGCCTGGCGGCTATGCCTATTCGGCCGTGAACAAGAACACTTGCAACAGCTTCGCCCAGACGACTGCGACCCGCGCGGAGGTGACCGCTCCAGGTCAGCGCGAACCGCTTCTGCTGACCCTCCCGCGCTATCCGATCCTGGGTTACTGCGGCGCCGGCGATCCCGGCCACATAATCGACATTGCCCCGGTTGAGCCGACAAGCACGGGCGTGCTGGCCGGCCGGTGAGGCGCTCTCAGGCTAAGACGGCGTCCGCAACCTGGGCCTCGGTGATGCCGGGAACCGCGGTGTCGGCGTCCGGAGCGATGCCGCCACCCGCGATAGCCGTCAGGGCGGTGGCCGCCATGAGCCGGACGCCAAGGCCAATGACCCGCTCATCGACATCGAACACCGCCTGGTGAATGTCGAAGTCCACCGGGGAGCCAGGTGTCCGCGTTCCGAGCCTGGCCAGTGCGCCCGGAATGGACTCCAGGTACCAGGCGAAATCCTCGCCACCCAGGCTCTGCGAGGCCGCCGTGACGGCATCCGGGCCGAGCACCCTGTCGGCAGCCGCCTCGAACATCGCGGTGCACAGCGCGTCATTGACAGTGGGAGGCACGTTGCGCTGATACACGATCTCCGGGACCACACCGTAGGCGCTTGCTACCGACTCCAGCAGCGCCTTGACCATCTCCGGCGCCTCGTGCCACGCGGTGTCGTCCAGGCAGCGAATGGTGCCTTCCACAACGCCGTCGTCCGGGATCGCGTTCGCGGCTGACCCGGCGCTGACCCTGCCCCAGACCAGGCTCAGGCTGGAGCGCGGGTCGATTCGCCGCGACAACGCTGCGGGCAGCTCGGTAATGATCTTGCCAAGAGCAAAGACCAGGTCGGCGGTCAAGTGCGGTCGCGCGGTATGCCCGCCGGGACCGGTCACCTTCACGGTGATCTTGTCGCACGCCGCGGTGATGGCCCCGGTCCTGGTGCCGATCTTGCCTACGTCCAGGCGCGGATCGCAGTGCACCGCGAAAACCCTGTCCACGGAGGCGATGCCGCCGGCCGCAAGTACATCGACCGCTCCTCCCGGGACCTCTTCGGCGGGCTGGAAGATGAGCCGCACCTTTCCCGGCAGCGCGCTCGCCGCCGCGGTGCGGGCGAGGAACAGGCCAGTGCCGAGGAGGATCGAGGTGTGCACATCGTGGCCGCAGGCATGGCAGGCACCCCGGTTGGTCGACCGGTAAGGGACGTCCTTTTCGTCATCGATCGGCAGCGCGTCGATGTCCGCGCGCAACGCCACGACGGGCTCGTCTGCGCCTCCGCCCCCGATGTCCACGATCAAGCCGGTGCCCTTGGGCAGGATCGATGGCCTCAGGCCTGCCGCCTCAAGCCGGAGCGCGACGCGTCGCGTTGTCCGGTATTCGTGATAGCCGGTCTCCGGGTGAGCATGCAGGTCGCGCCGGAAGTCAATGAGCTGGGCCTCATGAGCCGCTAGGAACGCGTCTAGCTCCCCGTCAAGGTCATGCTCGGCCATGCGCTGCCTCCCCGTCGGCAACGAAGTACGTGTCAGCACTCGCCGGCGCTGGGCCGCCGAACGGTCCAGCCGCCGAGCGCATACCTGCAACAGGGCCGGCCGGCCCGCTGCCCGGATTTGATCGGGCGCCTAGCAGCGTGTCCATGTAGTCCTCGAACTCATTCCAGTCCGCTCGCAAGCCTTGCCATGCCAGGGCGAATGCGGGTGAAGGCACTCGCTCTCTGGCCCGGTCCCCAACGCGCCCGCTCCAGAACTGCCCCGGTGCCAACGGGCGCCGGGATTATGGCAGGCTGACCGTGATCGCACTCACGCCAGGTACCGGTTTTTGGACCGGAGAAACCTCGCGCGATCACCAATGCCTGGCCTGCTCGCAAGCGACTCAACTGCTGACAAGCCATTACCGCGCTGACTCAGCGCCTTACGCTTTCCCGCCGCTCGCTGACGAGATCTGATATCTACTGGCCAGCATCGTACCGCTCCGTTAGCCGATTCGCTGACGTTGCGCGATTGTCACACTCGCCCGTTAGTAGACGTCAGCTGGCTGGTAGACGCCCCAGACCTCCCGCAGCGCGTCGCAGACTTCACCCACCGTAGCCAGCTCGCGGAGGGCCTCGCGGAGCGGGTACAGCAAGTTGCCTTCGCCCAGAGCCACTCGCTTTACCTCAGTCAGCCTGCGCGCTACGTCCGCGGCATCGCGCCGGTCGCGCAACTCGGCTAGTCGCGCTGCCTGCTCGTGCTCGATGGCGGAATCGACCCGCAGCGGCTCGTAGAACTCATCGTCCGCGTTCGTGTAGGCGTTAACGCCAACGACCTTGCGCTCGCCGGAATCGATCTCGCGAGCGATGCGGTACGCCGACCGCTCGATCTCAGCTTTCTGGAAACCTCGCTCGATCGCCGCGACGGCGCCGCCCAGGTCAGCGACCTTGGCCATCAGCTCGCGGGCTCCGGCTTCCAGGTCATCGGTCAAGGACTCGATCGCATAGGAACCCGCTAGCGGGTCCACCGTCGCGGTCAGGTCAGTCTCGCAGGCCAGCACCTGTTGCGTCCGCACTGCCAGCGTGGCCGCCTTCTGGCTGGGCAGGCCGATCGCCTCATCATAGGAGTTCGTGTGCAGCGACTGCGTGCCGCCGAGGACCGCGGCCAGCGCCTGCAACGTCACGCGGGTCAGGTTCACTTCCGGCTGCTGGGCGGTCAGCTGGACGCCCGCGGTCTGGGTGTGAAATCGCAGCATTTGCGACTTCGGGTCCTGCGCGCCGAACTCGTCCCGCATCACGTGCGCCCAGATGCGGCGGGCCGCGCGGAACTTCGCGACCTCCTCCAGCAGCGTCGTGCGGGCCACGAAGAAGAACGACAGGCGCGGCGCGAACTCATCCACGGCCAACCCTGAGGCGATCGCGGTGCGCACATATTCGCACGCATTAGCCAGCGTGAACGCAATCTCCTGGACCGGCGATGCGCCCGCCTCGGCCATGTGATATCCGGAGATCGAGATCGTATTCCAGCGCGGAATCTCGGCCCGGCAGTAAGCGAAGGTGTCGGCGACCAGGCGCAATGACGGCTGCGGTGGATAGATGTACGTGCCGCGCGCTATGTATTCCTTCAGGATGTCGTTCTGAATCGTGCCGGAGATCTCGGCTGAGCTGACCCCCTGTTCCTCCGCGACCAGCTGATACAGCACCAGCAGCAAAGCGGCGGGCGCGTTAATCGTCATCGACGTCGAGACCTTGCCCAGCGGGATGCCCGCCAGCAGCAACCGCATGTCTTCGATCGAGTCGATCGCGACGCCGACCTTGCCCACCTCACCGCGAGCCTGCGGGGCATCGGAGTCATAGCCCATCTGGGTCGGCAGGTCAAAGGCTACGGAAAGCCCGGTGGTACCGGCGTCGATCAGCTGGTGGTAGCGCCGGTTGGACTCGGCCGCAGTCGAGAATCCGGCGTATTGCCGCATCGTCCATGGCCGGGTCACGTACATCGTCGGATAGACGCCCCTGGTGAACGGGAAGGCGCCCGGCTCGCCGAGATCGCGGACCGGATCAAGGTTTTGCACATCCTTGGGCCCGTAAACACCTTCGATCGGCGTACCTGACTCCGATATGCGGCTCATAGAACCAGATTATGGCGTGCGCAAGTCGCGGCCTAGGTGGGGAAAGTCACAGCGCGTGACCTGACCACTGCAGATTCGACATTAGGCTGCACTCCTGCTCGCGGGGGACCTGTCAGTGAACGATGCCCGCGGGTGAGCGCACGGCAGAGATTGTGAGACTTCATGAGGCCTAGAACTCGGCTAATGGCCGGACTCGCCGCTGCCTCGGCGGTGTCCTGCCTCGCTGCGGCCCCTATTCCGGCGGCGCTGGCGGCACAGTCGGCCGCGGCCAGCGCACGCACCACCAAGCCCGCTCCGGCGCCCTCGGCCGCGCCGGTCGCCGCCAGCGACGTCGGCGGACCGCTCATGGCCAGCCAGGGCATCGTGGTCAACTATCCGAACCAGTCATCGCCTCAGTTGCCGACTATTCCGGCATCGGCGTATGTCATTGCCAACGCCAACACTGGCCAGGTGCTGGCGGCCGACGATCCGCATGGCAAGTTCGGGCCGGCGAGCACGATGAAGGTGCTGACCGCGATCACACTGATCCCGAGGCTCAACCCGAACGCCATGGTCACGGCGAGCCAGCAGGCCGCCGACACCGAGCCGAATGACGCCGGGCTCATCGCCGGCCGCAAGTACAAGGTCTCTGACCTGTTCACGGCGCTGCTGACCATCTCGGCCAATGACGCCGCTGTCGCCCTGACCCAGGCGACCGGCTCATTCAGCAAGGGAATGGCGCTCATCAATGCCGAAGCTCATCATCTGCAGGCCTATGACGTTGTCGCCAAGCAGCCCAACGGCCTGCCCGCGGCGGGTCAGGTTGAGTCGGCCTACGATGAGGCACTGATCGCGCGGCAGGCACTGGCCATACCTGCGTTCCTGAAATACGACGAGACGCTGAGCGCCCCGTTCGAGATCAAGCCGGGAGACTGGGAGACCCTGAACAATCAGAACTGGCTGCTCACCAAGTACCCAGGCGGGATCGGCGGCAAGATCGGCTGGACCATTAGCTCGGAGGCGACCTACATCGGCCTGGCCAGGAGGCATGGCGTCACGCTGATCGTGACGATCATGCACTGCACGGCGCTGCAGGAGATAACCTCCGCGATCCAGCTCCTGAACTGGGGATTTGCGATGAACGGCAAGGTCAAGCCGGTCGGCGCCCTGGTCTCGCCGCTGGCCACGGTCACTGCCGCGCACCACGGCAAGGCGGCCAAGGCGGCAAGGCCACTGGCAGCCAGCCTCGCCGCCCAGACGTCCGGCTCAGGCGATCCGCCCGTCTACGCCATCGTCGCGGGCGTTGTCGTGGCCGCTGGCCTCGCCACGGGCGCCCTAGCCTTCGGTCGCCGCAAGCAGGCAGCGGCGCGCCAGCGCCAGTTAGCCGAACCGCGGATGGCCAAGCGGCTGGAACTGCCAGAAGCCGACCGGGCGGAACAGGCAGCAGCCAGCGGGCGGAACCGGCAGCAGCCAGCGGGCGGAACCGGCAGTAGCCGACTGGGCGGAACAGGCAGTAGCCGACTGGGCGGAACCAGCAGTAGCCGACTGGGCGGAACCGGCAGTAGCCGACTGGGCGGACGGAACTGGCCGTAGCCGGCCGCCCGGCCTTTCCCGAGCAGGGCGGCGCTTAGCTCGCGCTCGTCCCGGCTCGCGCGGACTCGCTCTGGTCCTCGCTGGAACTCTCTGCGGCCGCGCCCTTCCTGGACCTGACCACCGGGGTCGGCAGGCGCAGCCACCGCGGCAGCCCGCCATCCCTCGTGGCCGACGCCTGCTCCGGGACTGACCTCGCCGGAACTGGCACGGGGGCGGTGGCGGCCGCCAGGTCGCGCGCGGCTACCACGGAGAACCTGCCCATTGCCGCGGCCGCGAGGAACACGATCACGATGCCCAGGCCGATGAAGAAGCCGATCTGCTCGAGCACCATGTGTCCCGTCCCGCCAACCGGCGTGCCGACGCTCGGAATCGTCGTCCACCGATGAGCGAGTAGCCCACCGACAGCGAACCAGGCCCCGCCGGCCGCCGCCAGCCAGGCCCCGAACACGGCCACCGGCCGCAGCCTGCTGACCAGCATGAGCGCACCGCCGACCAGCGCGGCCAGGCCGGGCAGTATCTCAAGCCAAAGCCGTCCTGAGGTGTAATCCCAGGCCTTGTCGGGCGTGTAAGCGAAGTGGAAATACGGGCCAACGAAGGGGATCAGCGCACCCCAGATGCCAAGCAGCACGAGCAGCACGCCACTGAGCGCGCCCTTACTGCGCGGGATGCGTAGCGTTCCAGTCATTCTCGACAGCTCCCAGCGCAGGCGTTGGGGGAATGATGCCTGCGCGCGCGCAGCTACCCGCCAATCGGGTCGGTACACACCACCGGGCAGGGAACGGGGTTCAGCGCGGGGAAACTTTAATCCGCTGACGGCTGGCCGGCTGGGAGGAAGCCGACCTTATCGCGTGCCCTGGCCAGCGTCGGCCCGGCGAGCGTGTGCGCCTTCGCCGCTCCGGCGGCGAGCATCTGGTCGAGCTCGGTTTCGTTCGCGAGCAGCTTCTCGGTCCGCTCACGCACCGGCGCGAGCGCATCGACTACCACTTCGGCGAGTTCCTTCTTGAAAATCCCGTACCCGGATCCCGCGTATCGGGTCTCAAGTTCGGCGACGGGCACGCCGGCCAGCGCCGAGTAGATCCGCAGCAGGTTGGTCACGCCCGGCTTGTCCTGCTCGTCCGCCCGAACCTCGCCATCGGTGTCGGTGACCGCGCGCATGATCTTGCGTCGGACCGAGCCGGGATCCTCAAGCACGTCGATGATGCCCTGCGGCGAGGAGGCGGACTTGCTCATCTTGACGGACGGCTCCTGCAGGTCGGTGATCTTCGCCACGTCGGGCAGGATGTAGGGCCCCGGCACGACAAATGTCTCCCCGAACCGGTGGTTGAACCGCTGCGCGAGATCCCTGGTGAGCTCGAGGTGCTGGCGCTGGTCCTCTCCGACCGGCACCTGATCGGTGTCGTAGAGCAGGATGTCGGCTGCCTGGAGGATCGGGTAAGTGAACAGGCCCACGCTGGCAGCCTCGGTGCCGCCTTTGGCCGACTTGTCCTTGAACTGCACCATCCGGCTGGCCTCGCCGAAGCCGGTGATGCACGACAGGATCCAGGCTAGCTCGGCGTGCTCGGGCAGGTGGCTCTGCACGAAGACGATCGACCGCTCGGGGTCCAGGCCCGCGGCGAATAGCTGAGCAGCCGCAACCCTGGTCCTGCGGCGCAGGTCGGCGGGCTGCTGCGGGACTGTGATCGCGTGCAGGTCGACCACGCAGTACACGGTGTCGTGAGTTTCCTGGAGCGCGACCCACTGGCGGAGGGCACCGAGGTAATTGCCAATGTGGAAGGAGTCTGCGGTCGGCTGGATGCCGGAGAACACGCGGGGCCTGGACATGCCACCGAAGTCTAGTGGTGGTGACGGACTGGACCCGGCGGGGCTGCTGAGCCAGCTCGAGAGGTCACTTAGCCGACGTAGCCGTGGCCAGGTCGTCCCGGCGGACAGTATCGTCAAGCAGCCCGTGCTGGACGGCAAAGGCCGCGGCCTCGAGCCTGGAGTGCACCCCGAGCTTGCCCATCAGCGACTGCACATGTGTCCTGACGGTCGCCGCCGAGACGCCGAGCGCCGCGACTATGCCCGCCGTGTCCTGGCCGTCGACCAGCAGTTCAAGACACTGCCACTCCCTGGAGGTCAGATAGGCGGCCAGCCGAAGCGCATCCCGTTGCCGGGCGAGGTGCGGCTGGATGGTGCCTCCGGCCGGGGCCTCAACGACGACCTCGCCCCGCAGCACCCGTTCGATCGTCTGCTGCAGCACCGAGACCCCGCGCGTCTTGTGCACGAAGCCTGCCGCGCCTGCCCGCATGGCCCGCAAGATCGCGCTGCTGTCGCCGTCGGCCGACAACATCAGCACCTTCGTGCGGGCGCACGCCTCGGTCAGCCGGCGGATCGCGCCGATGCCGTCGCAGGCGTCCTCATGGTTTGCGTCTTCCCCGAAATGGTGGTCTATCAGGCATATATCAGGCTGGAGCCTGCGGACCGCCTGGACAGTGCCCTCGACCGTTGTTGCCGTGGTGACCGCGCAGCCCTGCTTGGCGAGCACGGTGCAGAGCGCGTCAAGAAACACGGCGTGGTCATCACCGACGACTACGGTCGCCATGGGGGTCAGCGCCAGCTTCCGCCGCGCGGGGGCGCGACGGCGCTCTCCGCCTGGGGACAGAAGACCACTCGTGCGCGCGTTCCGCCGCCAGGGCGGTCACTGACTTCAAGTTGCCCGCCGGCAGCATCGACAAGCTGCTGCACGACCGACAGGCCCAGGCCGGCCATGCCGCTGGGCGCCTGGCCGATCCCCGGGCCGTCGTCGAGTACGTCGATGACGGTGTCGACCTCGTGCCGCACGCTGATCTGCACGTGTCCGTCGGAGCCTGCCGACCTGGCTGCGTTGTCCACGAGGTTGGACAGGACCCGCCACGCGGCCGCGGGGCTTATGCGGACGACCACAGGCTGTCCTGGCAGTAGCTCGATCGTCGCCCCGTAGGCCAGCTCCGCGAGCTGGGCGGCCTGGCCGGCCAGTTCGCGGATGTCCAGCGGGTCAGGGCCGTCGGTCGAGGAACAAGCGTCTTCGAGCGCGAGATGATCGGTGATCATGTCCATGGCGCGGAACATCTCCTGCTTAACCAGCTCGATCCGCCGCCGGGACTCGCCAGGGATCGCCTCGTCAGATCGGACGGATTCGGCCAGCAGCGACAGGGTCATCAGCTGATGCCCAAGATCGTGCAGCAGCCCTCTCATGCCGCCCATTGCTTCGTGTCCTCGCTGGTGACCAAGCGCGTCGTTCCGGTCGCGAGACACTGCTGTCATCTTTCCCCCATTTCGGAATCAGCCCCTCATACCTGCCCTCTCAGGCATACATTGGCAATCCCCCAGGAACTCGTGGTCCTGGCGACTACGAGATCACGTCGTGCATTCGGAGCCAGTGCGGGAGGAGATTGCTGCGGATTTGCTTAAGCCCGAATGCTGCGCGGAAGGAGAGAAGTGACGGGCATACTCGCTACAAGCGCCCACATCACCCGGCGGCGACCTCGCGTAAGGTCGGCTTGCAGGCCATCATCGGCCCTCCCCCGAAGTGCTGCCCGCGGGGGCGACACCCCCGCGAACGTGCGTCCACCCTCGGCTGCCTGCACCGATACGGCCGCCGAGACGCCTCCCCATTTTAGCGTAATTGGCCACATCGCCGCGCCCGTGCCCGGGGTGCGATTCACTGCCTCAGGCGCGAAATTGACGACGTAAGCAGCAACCAGTTCGTCCGAAAGGATGCGGATTCCGTAGGTCGGCCGACCTTGCCCCCGCAACCGTCGCCAGGCGCGCCGAGTCGGCCGGCGGATCAAGGACATGCTGGACGGCTGCGGCCATCAACTCGGGACCGGCAAGGGGACGATCGCAGCGACGTTCAGCTTGCGACTTCTGGCCGGGCGCTCCGGGCACCGTCGGTCTTCATATGCCGTTACTGCCAACACCCCGGTACTGCAGGCCCGCCGACCGCGCAACGGTGACCGCCTCGAGGCGGCTGTGCACGTCCAGTTTGGCGTAGATGTTCTGGGTATGAGTCCGCACGGTATCGGCTGAGATGTGCAGCTCGGAGGCGATCTGCTTGCCCTGTCTGCCCGTCATCATCGCCTGCAGAACCTCGCGCTCGCGTGAGCTGAGCGCCTGCAGCGGATTCCCGCCGCGCGCGCGCGTCGCCTCGTCCCGAAGTTCACGCAGGATCTCGCCGAGCATGTCTGGCGGGAACCACGAGAAGCCGCGTGCCACCCCGCGCACAACCGACTCAAACTCGGCCGCAGCCTGCTCCTTGGCCACCCAGGCGACCGCTCCGGCCCTGGCCGCGCCAACCGCGTGCGCCACGTTACGGTCGGCGCTCAGCACTACTATCCGTGCCTCGGGACGGACCGCGGCGATCCGCTCAAGGGCCGCACCGATGGTCGCGCCGAACGGCTCGGTCTCGATCGCGATCACGTCTGGCCGGACGCCCTTGATGACCGCGGGCAGATTCGGGTCGGTCGCCGCGCAGCGCCCGGCCACCCAGATGTCGGGTGCCGTGGCGAGCCGGGATGCCAGCGCCTCGGTGATCATCAGGTGATCGTCGGCGAGCAGCAACCGGATGGGACTCATTCCCCCACCATGCCGAGTCCGGCCGACGGGGCGCTCATCCATTTGCATGAGGACGTTCCCCTATGAACCGGGCGCTTACCACGAAACAGTCGGCGAACCTCGCCGGCACACGGCACGAGCCGGGTGACCAGACCGAGCCTGGCCGCGCGGACGCGACCTCAGCGCCCGCGCCCCCTAGGTCCCGATAGCGGCCGTGGTGCCGATCCGGGACCACTGGTCGGCGATAACGCTTTGGATGATCTCGTCCAGCGGCCTCGTCGCGGCGAAGCCCACGAGTTGCCTGGCCAGCGTGCAGTCGGGCACGCGCCGCTGCATGTCCTCACTGCCCGAGCCGTAGATGTCCAGGTACGAGCTGCGCTTTATCTCGCTCGACGAGCCGGTCGCGCCGATCACCAGCCTCGCCAGCTGGGCGATCGACACCTGCTCTGAGCTGCCCAGGTTTACGGCCAGGCCGGTAGCCCGATCGGAGTCGACGAGCCGGACGAGGGCGGGGACGACATCGAGCACGTGGCAGAAGCAACGGATCTGCTCCCCGCTGCCGAACACCGTCAACGGCCGACCGGTCAGCGCCTGCCGGACGAAGCGCGGGATCACCATGCCGTACCTGGCGCTTTGGCGGGGCCCGACGGTGTTGAACAGGCGGACGATCACCGCCCGCAGACCGCGCTCCCGCACGTACCCGTCGACCAGGCTCTCGCCGATCGCCTTCGCGTCGGCGTATGTCCATCGAGACCGCAGCGGCGAGCCGATGACCCGGTCGTCGTCCTCGCGCAGTCCCACCTTGGTGTTCTTGCCGTAGATCTCGCTGGTCGATGCCACGAGCAGCCGGGCGTCATAGCGGCTCGCCGCCTCCGCCACGTTCTCGGTGCCCTGAACGTTTGTCCGCAGGCTCTCCACAGGCCGGTCCCTCATGGTGAACGCTCCGACTGCGGCCGCGAGGTGGAAGACGCAGTCCAACCCCGCAGTGAGCTCATCTACCAGCCGGCCGTCGAGGATGGAGCCCTGCACCAGCCCGAATCGGGGGTGGCCGCTGACCGCGGCCAGGTTCTGCTCCCGGCCGGTGCTCATATCATCCAGGCCGATCACCTCGTGCCCGGACACGATAAGGTTCTCCACCAGATGCGAGCCGATGAAGCCGGCCGCGCCGGTGACAAGACATCTCATCAGCGATCCCCTCCTCGCGTGACCGCCCCGGCTAGCGCCGCGACCGCGGCGTCCATGTCCGCCGCGGTTGACGTGCGTGGCCGGCTCAGGGTCCGTGCCCTCCGGTGCAGGGCACGTGGCGTCCAGCACGCGAACGCCAGCGGCGAGGGCCTCCCGCACGCACGGCGTCCCCTCTGACCGCCTGGCAGGCCCAGAGAGCGGGGGTAGCCGGCGTGATGCCCTATTAGAAGCCTGCGTTACCAGCCGGAACCGGCCACCCGTCATTCGTCGTAATCTGGCTACGAATACCTACGTAGCCGCCGGTTGGAGCACCTGACCTGCCGAGTGGCCCGGGCCGGCGGGCCGACAGGTCTTAGCCCAGTTCAGCCGGTCGCGCGGCCACCTCGCCCGCCGCCCGGCCTGCTGCTTGCTTCAGCCGGCCGGCGAGCTCGGCGTTGCGCTGCGCAAACTCCCGCCACTGCGGCGGCGTGGCCGCGACGAAGGGCCGCGCTTGCGCGCTCGTCCTTGTCTGCTGCCGCCAGCCGCACAGGCGGCCGTTTCTGACCTCGAACCGGACCAGCAGGCCATCCGCCCAGCCGGCCAGGTCGAGGTCGTCATGGGCCAGCGTCGCGGCCCGCTGCGGGCAGGTGATCCACTCCAGCGCCTGCACCTCAGCCTGGACGCGACCGGCCAGTTCGTACGCCTGAACCCGCGCCGCCTCCGCTCGGCACCCGATCAGCCGCGCCCGGAGTGCGGAGACCGCCGCGGGGTCGCGGTCGAGCACCGCGGCCAGCGAGCTCGCCAGCGCTTGCCGGTCCGTGCCGTCCACGCCGCGGCGCTGGGCCATCTCGGCCGCCGTGCCCGGCGGGTGATCGGCCGCGTACCCAAGCGGAAAGATCCGGTGCAGGCCCGCAACGGCGAGCCGCACCCGCGCTCCGCCCAGGTAGGGGCCGAAGTAGCGGACCGGTGCGCGGCCGCCTTCCGCCTCGCCGCAGCCATGCACTACCGACAGTCCGGGTGACCGGGACGAGCTGTCGAGCCGGATGCAGACCTCAACCTCCTGGCCGCCGGCCGTCCTGTTCCACCGCGGGATGCTGCGCTCCAGCAGGTTGCGCTCCAGCCATGCCGCCTCGTGCTCGGACGCGCAGCCGACGGCCTCGATGGCCTGGATCTGAGCCACCATCGGAGCCAAGTGCGCCCGGTCGCCGAGATCGCCCCAGTACGATGCGGCGCGCCTGCGGAGATTAACCGCCCGGCCGACGTAGAGGGTCCTGTTCCTGGCGCCGGTGAACCGGTAGACCCCCGGTCCGGCCGGTAGCGCGGCGGCAGCCAGCCGCGTGTATGGCGCCACCGGCACCACTCTGTCAGACTTTCCGCCGACCTGGAGCAGATGCTCGCCCGCGCCCCCGCCGGCCGCTATCGTTCGTCCGGACCGCACCGGCGAGCGCCTGAGGACGGACGAGTGAGCTTCACGATCAGGCGCGCCACCCTGGAGCACTGGTCCGCCCTCGAAGATCTCTTCGGCAAGGCCGGGGCATCGAACGGATGCTGGTGCATGTACTGGCGGATCGGACCCGCCTACCACCAACGGCCGCGCGAGCAGAACAGGGCCGAGCTGAAGCGGCTTACCGCGTCCGGGCAGCCGCCAGGACTGCTCGCATTCGACGGCGACGTCGCGGTCGGGTGGTCGGAACTCGCACCAAGAGCCGACCTGAAGTGGCTTGCGCGCGCCCGGTACCTGGAGCCGGTAGACGATCTGCCGGTCTGGTCGCTGGCCTGCTTCTTCGTCCGGCGCACGCATCGCGGCCTCGGCGTCGTGGATGCGCTGATCGGCGCCGCCGTCCAGGTCGCGAGCGCAGCGGGCGCTCCGGCTATCGAGGCCTACCCGGTTGACACGTCGGTGCCGGGTCACACCCGCAACCTGTTTCCCGGGACGGCGTCGGTCTTTGCCAGGAATGGCTTCGCGGTCGTTGCCCGGCGTAAGCCGGACCGTCCCGTGATGCGCAGAAATCCATGCGGCTGACCCACTCCGTCTGCGCCACGGCAGGCGTCTTCCGTTAGACCGGTGCCGCGCGCAGCGTTATAGGGCGGCCAGCGGGATGGCGTTCGGTATCCACCCGGCCAGGCCGATCCTGATCTGCTCGTCGTGAGCCGGGCACAGCAGCAGCATGCGCGGCGTCGAGCCGTCGGTGATCTGCCATGCGGCCACGCCGCGACTCGTGCAGGGCGTATGCCAGCTGGTCCACGTCATGATGTCCGGGCAGACGACCTTGCGGCCAGCGCCGCACAGGCCGCTGAAGTCACGGCAGCGCGGGCAGAAGCCAAGGCCGGCAGCGACCAGATCGGTGACCGGTAACCGACATCCCAGGCACGTCCAGGTCGCCGAGCCGTCTCGTCCGCGACGGCGAAGCCCGCGCCTGGCTCGCCTGTCCTTGTGGTCGGCGCGGACATCTGCGGCGGGCATCGGGCCGGGCTCAGTCCGGCTTGACCTTCGGCTGGAATCGTACGAAGAGGTGCTGAACATAGGAATACGGCCCTTCGTAACGCCGGCTTATCCCCCCCTCCAGGCGAAAGTCCGGCGAACAAATAGGAGACTACGCCCGCCGAGCTGATACCGCGATCCGCAGAATGAATTAGACGGCTATGTAGTTATGGCGGCCCGGCCATAAGTCCTGCCGGGCCAGGACGCCAGGGACAGCGAGCAGTCTGCTAACCGCTCGGCTGCGCTCCGAACGACAGCGAGGCAAAACCTGCTGGTTAGAGTGACAGCAGAGCACGCTCCGCTGCGACATCGGCCGGGTGCCAGCAGCAGCAGACTGCCCTTCGCCGTCATTCCAGCCACTCAGATCCGCTGGATTAACGCGGTCGGCCCAAGTGCGCAGAAGTCAATGGCGTGTGCCTTGACTCAAGGGTCGGCACCGAAGGGCGACATAATCCGCGAAGCGGCACGCAATTCCATTGCCTGTTGCCTTTTTAGCACGGTATTTGATCACCGGGCGCCGGCTGAGCTTCAGGCGTTGATGGTGTCGCCATGGACGACGGGGACGATGTCGGGGGCGCCCAGGCGGATCGCGTCGGCGTCGGTGTCGGTTTCGGCTTCCTGGGAGGCGCGTTCGGCGGCGACACGGGCCTGGTAGTTTTCCAGTTCGCGGGCAATCTGCCGGGATTTCCATTTCATGGGCCCGGCCATGAGGGTGACGGCTTCGGCGGCGGCGGTGACGCCGCGGTCCCAGGTCTCGATGGACACGTGGGTGCGGCGGGCGAGCACGTCGTCCAGGTGCCTGGCGCCCTCGTGCGAGGCGGCATACACGATCTCGGCGCGCAGGTGGTCATCGGCGCCGGCCAGCGGCTTGCCCAGCGAGGGGTCGGCGGCGATGAGGTCCAGGACCTCCCCGATCATCGACCCGTACCGGCGCAGCAGGTGCTCGATCCGGGCGACGTGCAAGCCGGAGGAGCGGGCCAGCGCATACCGGGAGTTCCACAGCGCCACATACCCGTCCGCGCCCGCCAGCGGGATCTGATCGGTGCAAGAGGGAGCGACCTTGCCGTCCAGGCCGTGCGCGACCGCGTCGACGGCGTCACGGGCCATGATCCGGTAGGTGGTGTACTTGCCGCCGGCGATCATGACCAGGCCCGGCACCGGGTGGGCGACAGTGTGCTCGCGCGAGAGCTTGGAGGTGGACTCCGACTCGCCGACCAGCAGCGGCCGCAGCCCTGCATACACCCCCTCGACGTCATCGCGGGTCAGCGGCACCGCCAGCACCTTGTTGACCTGGCCGAGCACGTAGTCGATGTCGGACCGGCTCGCGGCCGGGTGGGCCTTGTCCAGCGCCCAGTCGGTGTCAGTGGTGCCGATGATCCAGTGCCGCCCCCACGGGATCACGAACAGCACGCTGGACTGCGTCCTGAGGATGATCCCGGTGCTGGACTGAATGCGATCACGCGGCACCACCAGGTGCACGCCCTTGGACGCCCGCACATGGATGCTGCCGCGGCCGCCGACCATCTCCTGGATCTCGTCGGTCCACACGCCGGTCGCGTTCACCACCTGCTGGGCCCGGATCTCCACCTCCGTCCCGGTCTCCAGGTCGGTGGCCCGCACCCCCGTGACCCGCTCCCCCTCCCGCAAGAACCCGGTCACCTGCGTCCGCGACGCCGCGTGGGCCCCGAACC
>JASIBJ010000068.1 GCA_030045215.1 Streptosporangiaceae bacterium
TCGGATCACAAAGCGTTACGTTCACTGGTTCGGTGACGGCACTCGCGCCGGGCACCACGACCGCGGTCGGGGTAGGCAGCGGTGTTCCCGTGGACCTCAGCATCGGAGGCGGCACGCCGGCGGAAGTGACGAAGACCGATGACGCGAACGGCGACTTCAGCTACACCGTCCCCGGCATCACAGCCAGCACCGACTACAACTTCAGCGTCGGTGAGCAGGCGGACGATCTGTATGGCGCAGCCAGTGACGACGTGACGGTCGACGCCGATCCTGGCACGACCAACGTGATGGTGACGGCGAACCCGCCCGACGTCAACCTTGGATCGTCCACGGTCACGTTCAGCGGCACCGTGAGCGTCAGCCCGGCCGGCAGCACGGCCGACGACCCTGTCGGCGCCGGCGTGCCCGTCTACCTCAGCGTCGGCGGGGCCGCGGCTAGCCAGGTGGCAACGACCGACTCGAGTGGCGACTTCACGGCAGTCGTCAACAACATCACCCAGGCGAACGACTACAACTTCACCGTCGACGCGGGGACCCTCTACACGGCCGGCTCTGACGACGTCCCGATCGGGCTCAATCAGCTCAATACCGACCTGACCGTCGTCCCAAGCCAGATGAGTGTCACCGAGGGGTCGCAGGACGTTACCTTCACTGGCACGGTGACCGGCGCTCCGCCGGGAAGTACCACGCAGCAGAACATCGGCAGCGGGGTCCAGATTAACCTCAGCATCGCCGGCGGCCCTCTGGTGCAGGTGGCAACGACCGGTTCCAACAGCAAGTTCACCTACAGTGCCACTGGCATAGCGAAGGTCACCGCCTACGACTTCAGCGTCGGCTCCACGTCCACCTACACCGCCGCGACCGACGACGTCTCCATCGGGCTCAGCCCGGCGAAGACAAGGATCACGAAGATCTCGGTGTCTCCCGCTCACATGGTCTACGGGCAGAAGGCCACGCTTCAGGGAACTGTCCAGTACCTCAGCGGCAAGACCTGGACCGACCTGCCGGGTGCCACCGTGCAGCTGTCCGAGGGAAAAACCAAGCTAGGCACCGTGGATGCCAGCGCCAGCGGAGCGTTCTCGGCAACCCTGCCCAGCACCCATGGCCTCGGGTGGAATGCCGTGGTCCCCGAGGGCAACCTGATCCAGCAAGCGACTGCGACCGGCAACCTGAGCATCGCCGTGCCGACGAAGCTGCAGTCACTTAAGGTCGCGCTCGGCGTGAACACCGAGCTCAGCGTCGCCGGCTGTCTGGAAGTGACGGTGCCGGTCGGCTACGCGCCGCTGACGAAGATCGCGATCCAGTACGCCGCAGGCAGCCGCGGCCCGTGGAAGACTCTGGGCGAGCTCCAGCTCCGCGACATCGACGCATCGCCGCGCGCCTGCGGTGCCGCCACCGAGTCGTACTTCAGCGGGAGCATCCGCGTCAGGCTCGCCAACGCTTATTACCGCGCCGACTTCCCGTCGAGCTACAGCTTCGAGTCGGTGGTCAGCAAGCCCGTGCACCTGTGGAAGTACCCGACCAGGATCACGGGCTACACGGTCAGCCCCCGCTCGGTCAGGACCGGGCAGAAGGTCACGATCAGCGGTCAGCTCTGGGTGAAGACCAGGGGCTGGCAGCCGTTTGCGCACCAGAAGGTCGAGATCATCTACAACGACAAGGGCACCTCGTACTGGGGCAGCCTCGGAACCGCGAAGACCAACTCCCACGGTGACTTCAAGGCCTACGCGCTCGGCGGAGCGGGCACCTTCGTCGCGATCATCTACGCCCAGTATGGCGGCGGCAAGACCGAATTCGCGGACCGCACGACCGGCGACGACCTGTCGATCAACCCGCACCGCTCGTCGGTCCCGGCAGCCCCGGCGGCGCAGGCAAGCGGCTCACAGGCGGCCGACACGGCCAGCACGGGATCCGGCCTGCCTGTGCTCCTCCAGCCCGAGCAACTCGGCTTCGCCGACGCCCTGGAAACAGTGCTCACCGCGACAGGCGAGCTGACGAGCGGGTATGGGCGCCTGACCGGCAGTTAACCACGGCGGCGGCGGTCTCAGCCCAGGTCGGTCTCCGCTGCCAGCGCGGCGTCCAGCATCGTCGCCCACTGGGCGATAATGCGCTGACGGCGCCTGGAGTCGTCGGCCAGCGTGTCGGCCAGGCCAAGTCCCCTGGCCAGGTCCAGGGTTGCCTGGACCGCCTCGTGCACCCCCGGCCGCGACTCGTCGGCGCCGAGCAGCTCGATCGCCGCCTGGTGCGCCTCGCGGCCAAGGCGTGCCTCCAGCGGGAGCACCAGCCCGCGCAGGAACTCGCTGGCCGATGCCGCGGCCCACAGTTGCAGCGCGGCGCGGAACAGCGGCCCTGTGTACATCCGCACCAGCAACTCGACTACGTCCTCGGTCCGGCCCTCCGACCCGGCCGGGATGCGGGCTGCCTCCCGCCGGATCTCGGCCAGGCGGACCTCGGCCATATGCTCGAGCGCCGCCGTGAACAGATCCTCCCTGGTCGGGAAGTAATGCTGGGTCGCTCCGCGGGACACTCCGGCGTGCTCGGCGATCACCGCCACGGTCGCGCCACGCCAGCCGAGCTCGGCCAGGCAGGTCATCGCGGACTCCAGCAGGCGCGCCCTCGTCGCCCGGCTGCGATCTTGCTGCGGCTCCCGCAGCGTCGCCCGCGCCGATGTCACGGCCGGCGTCCGGCCCTCAGCCCGCCGCCCAGGACGGCGGGCGCTTGGCCAGGAACGCGGCCATGCCCTCGGCGGCTTCCTCCGACCCGAACAGGCGCGCCGACTGCTCCGCTAGGGCGTCGGCCCTGGCGTCGAAGTCGTCCAGGATGCGGGCCGTGAGGAGCGGCTTGGTCTCCCGCAAACCCTGCGGGGAGCACGCGCGCAAGGCATCGAGCACACTCATCGTGCCGGCGTCGATGTCCGCGACCGCCTCGGTGATCAGCCCGATCCTGGCCGCCGTCTGCGCATCGAAGGTCTCGCCGGTCAGGTAGTAGCGGCTGGCCGCCCGCGGGTCGAGTCGCGGCAGCGTGGTCAGCGAGATCATCGCCGGCGCCAGGCCCAGCCTGACCTCGGAGAACGCGAACGTAGACTTGGGCCCGGCAACGACGATGTCGCACGCGCCTACGAGCCCGAGTCCGCCGGCCCTGACGTGCCCGTCGATGCTACCGACCACGGGCTTGGCCAGGCTCACGATGTGCCGCAGCAGGGTGAGCACTCTCGATGCGCCGGCCTTCATGCCGCCCTGGCTGGCCTCACTCAGGTCGGCGCCGGCGCAGAACGTCCCGCCCGTATGGGTGAGCTCGATGGCCCGGACCCCTTCATCGGCACCCGCCGCGGTCAGCGCCTGCGTCAGCTGCTCGACCAGGGCTGCCGACAGCGCGTTCCTGTTATGCGGCGAGTCCAGCGCGATCCGGGCGATCCCGCGGTCCGTTGAGTAGCGCACGAGCTGATCGGGCATCGGTTTCCTCCGGCAATCAATAAGACTTCGGCAGGCCGAGCGAGTGCTGGGCGACGAAATTCAGGATCATCTCCCGGCTGACCGGCGCGATTCTCGTGGTGCGGACGCTGGCCAGCATGGCCGCCAGGCCGAATTCCGCGGTCATGCTGCTCCCGCCGAGTGTCTGCACGGCCTGGTCGACCGCCCGGATGCTCGCCTCGGCGGCCGCGTACTTGGCCATGTTGGCCGCCTCGCCCGCGGCGATGTCGTCTCCCGCGTCGTACAGAGTGGCCGCCTTCTGCATCATGAGCCGGGCCAGTTCCAGCTCGATCTTCACCTGGGCGAGCGGGTGCGCCACCCCCTGATGCGCGCCGATCGGCACGTCCCAGACCTCCCGCTCGCGGGCGTAGCCAACCGCCTTTGCCAGGGCATACCGGCCCGAGCCGACGGCCATCGCCGCCGCCATGATCCGCTCGGGGTTCAGCCCGGCGAACAGCTGCAGTAGCGCGGCGCCCTCCTCCCCGACCAGCGCGTCGGCGGGCAGCCGGACATCGTCGAGGAACAGCAGGTACTGCTTCTCCGGCGCCACGATGTCCATCTCGAGCGGCCGGTAGGTGAAGCCGGGCGCGTCGGTCGGCACCACGAACAGAGCGGGCCGCAGCTTGCCGGTTTTCGCCTCGGCAGTACGGCCGACGATCAGCACCGCCTCCGCCTCGTCCACTCCGGAGATGTAGATCTTCCGGCCGTTGAGCACCCAGGTGTCACCGTCGCGGCCGGCCACCGTGGTCAGCTTGTGCGAGTTCGACCCGGCATCCGGCTCGGTGATGCCGAAGGCCATGATCGAGGCTCCGCTGGCCAGCCTCGGCAGCCAGTGCCGTTTCTGCTCCTGCGTGCCGAACCTGGCGATGATCGTGCCGCAGATCGCCGGCGACACCACCATCATCAGCAGCCCGCATCCGGCCGCCGCCAGCTCCTCCAGGACCAGCGACAGCTCATACAGGCCGGCTCCGCCGCCGCCGTAATCCTCGGGCAGGTTCACGCCGATGAAGCCGAGCTTGCCCGCCTCCTGCCACAGTTCGGTCAGCCGCCCGCCACTCCTGGCTTGCCTGGTGAAATACGAGTAGCCGTACCGACTGCCGAGTTCGGCCACTGCGGCGCGGAGCGCGCGCTGCTCGTCCGTTTCGGTGAAGTCCACTACTGGTCCTCCTCGGGCTTGACCACGGCGAGCACGCTGCCCACCTCCACCTGCTGGCCGGCCGCAACCGGCAGTTCGGCGACGATCCCGGCGACGGGTGCGAAGATTACGTGTTCCATCTTCATGGCCTCCAGCCAGAGCAGCGGCTGCCCCGCCGCCACGCGATCACCGACCGCAGCCGCGGTCCGCACCACGGTTCCCGGCATCGGCGCGAGCAGCGAGCCCGTGGCCATCTGGGCCGCCGGGTCCGCGAACCTGGCCACGGGGATCAGGGCGACCGGGCCCAGCGGGGAGTCGACGCACACCAGGCCGTCATAGCGGGCCACTGCGAACGCCCGGCGGACGCCGGCGATCTCAAGTTCGACCAGGTTCGGGGACATCGAGACCAGCCGCACGTCGTCGCGATCCTCGACGACCAGGCCAGAGCGGTCGATCCGGTAGCCCACGTCGTGGCCCGCGAACCTCGCCCGCTGGAGCTGCGACGGCACGTTCCGCCAGCCGGCCGGCAGCCCGCTGAGCACGCGGGCGTCCCGTTGGCGCGAGGCCGCGTCGGCGAGGGCGGCGGCGAGCGCCGACACGGCTACCGCATTGTCATCGGCCAGCGGAGCGGTCAGCGCCGCCAGACCGTGCTTTTCGAGGAACGAGGTGTCGGTCTGGCCGGCCACGAACGCCGGATGGCGGAGTACTCGCACCAGCAGGTCGCGGTTGGTGGGCAGGCCGTGAATCGTCGCGGTGGCCAGCGCCCGCGCCAGCGCGGCGGCGGCGTGCTCCCGGTCTGCGGCCCACGCGATCACCTTGGCCAGCATCGGGTCGTAGAAGACGCCCACCTGGCTGCCGGCCACGACACCGGAGTCCAGCCGGAACAGCGGAGGCGAGCCGGCGGCAGGCGAGGCCAACGCGCCGACCCGATCCCCTGCCGGCCCGGCAACGTCGAACTCGGCCGGCGGGGCGCCAACGCCGAACTCGGCCGCGGGAGCGGCCAGCGCGAACGCGTGCAGCGTGCCGCTCTGCGGCTGCCAGCCGGCCGCCGGGTCCTCCGCGTACAGGCGGGCCTCGATCGCGTGGCCGCGGACCGGCGGCGGTGCAGGCGGCAGCGGGCGGCCGGCCGCGATCTGCAGTTGCAGCGCGACCAGGTCAAGGCCGGTGGTGCACTCGGTCACCGGGTGCTCGACCTGCAGGCGCGTGTTCATCTCCAGGAACCAGAACCGGCCGGTCTCGTCGGCCAGGAACTCGACGGTCCCGGCGCTGACGTATCCGATCGCGGATACGGCGAGCCTTGCCGCCTGCATGAGCCGATCCCGCAGGCCCGGCAAGGCCCCGACGAGCGGCGAGGGGGCCTCCTCGATGATCTTCTGGTGCCTGCGCTGAATCGAGCACTCCCGCTCCCCCACGGTCCACACGGTGCCGGCCACGTCCGCCAGTACCTGAACCTCGATGTGCCGGCCGTGCTCGATGTACGGCTCGCAGAACACCGCCGGGTTGCCGAACGCCGACGCCGCCTCCGACGCCGCGGCCTCGAGCGCGCCCGGCAGCTCGGCCAGGGATCTGACGATCCGCATGCCGCGGCCGCCACCGCCGGCCGACGCCTTGATCAGCACCGGCAGGTCCGCCGCCGAGATGGCCGACGGGTCGGCGGCCGCGAGCACGGGCACCCCGGCCGAGGCCATGATCCGCTTGGACTCGATCTTGCTGCCCATCGCGGCGATGGCATCGGGCGGCGGCCCGATCCAGATCAGCCCGGCCGCCTGCACCGCCCTGGCGAAGTCGGCGTTCTCCGACAGGAACCCGTAGCCGGGGTGCACCCCGTCGGCACCCGCGCGCACCGCGGCCTCGACCAGCAGGTCAGACCGCAGGTAGGTGTCGGCGGCCGCGCTGCCAGGCAGCCGCACTGCCGCGTCGGCCTCCCGCACATGAGGCGAGCCGGCGTCCGCGTCGGAGTACACCGCGACCGTGGACAGCCCAAGCCGGCCGCACGAGCGGAACACCCGGCGGGCGATCTCGCCCCGGTTCGCCACCAGCACTCTCGTCAGCACAAAGCCAAGGTCAGCAGTCACGGCGTCACATCCGGAAAACGCCGTAGCCGGTCCTGGTGCCCTGGACCGCAGTGCCGTGAATCACCGACAAGCACAGGCCAAGCACGGTCCGGGTGTCGCGCGGATCGATGATGCCGTCGTCGTAGATGCGGCCGGACAGGAACATCGGCAGCGACTCCGCCTCGATCTGGGCTTCGACGGCGGCCCGCATGGCCGCGTCGCCCTCCTCGTCAAACGGCCGCCCGGCGGCCGACGCGGCGGCCCGCGACACGATCGACAGGACGCCCGCCAACTGCGCCGGACCCATCACCGCGGACTTCGCGCTAGGCCAGGCGAACAGGAACCGCGGGTCATAAGCCCGCCCGCACATGCCGTAGTGCCCGGCTCCGTAGGAGGCGCCGATCAGGACCGAGATGTGCGGCACGCCCGAGTTGGAGACCGCGTTGATCATCATCGCGCCGTGCTTGATGATCCCGGCCTGCTCGTAGGCTGCCCCCACCATGTAGCCGGTCGTGTTGTGCAGGAAAATCAGCGGCGTGTCCACCTGGTTGGCCAGCTGAATGAACTGGGCCGCCTTCTGCGACTCCGCGCTGAAGAGCACGCCCTGGGCGTTCGCGAGGATCCCGACCGGGTACCCGTGCACCGTTGCCCAGCCGGTGACCAGGCTCGCGCCGTAAGCGGGCTTGAACTCGTCGAAGTCCGAGCCGTCGACGACCCGCGCGATCACCTCGCGGGGGTCGAACGGGATGCGCAGGTCAGTCGGCACGATCCCGAGCAGTTCCTCCTCGTCGAGCCGTGGCGGGGCCGGATCGATGACGACCGGACCAGGCCCCTGCTTGCGCCAGTTCAGGCGGGCCACGATCCGCCGGCCGATCCGGATCGCGTCGGGTTCGTCAGCCGCCAGGTAGTCGGCCAGGCCAGACTGCCTCGCATGCATCTCCGCCCCGCCGAGCGACTCGTCATCCGACTCCTCGCCGGTCGCCATCTTGACCAGCGGCGGCCCGCCGAGGAACACCTTCGACCGGTCGCGGATCATCACCACGTGGTCGGACATGCCGGGCAGGTATGCGCCTCCCGCGGTCGAGTTGCCAAACACAATCGCGATCGTCGGGATGCCGGCCGCCGACAACCGGGTCAGGTCGCGGAACGTCCGCCCGCCGGGAATGAAGATCTCTTTCTGCGTGGGCAGGTCCGCGCCACCCGATTCGACCAATGAGATCATCGGCAGCCGGTTCGCCAGCGCAATGTCGTGCGCGCGGAAGCTCTTGCGCACCGTCCACGGGTTGCTGGTGCCGCCGCGCACCGTCGGATCGCTCGCCGAGATCATGCACTCGGTGCCTTCGACCGCGCCAATGCCGGTTACGACGCTGCCGCCGACCGTGAACTCGGTGCCCCAGGCCGCCAGCGGCGACAGCTCGAGGAACGGCGAGCCAGGGTCGAGCAGCAGCTCGATCCGCTCCCGTGCCAGCAGCTTGCCCCGGGCGCGGTGGCGCTCGATGTACTTGGGCCCGCCGCCGGCGATGGCCTTCGCCTGCTCGGCGGCGATCTCGGCGAGCTTGGCCTCCATCGCCGCGCGGTTCGCGAGGTAGTCGGCGGACCGGTCGTCGACCGCCGTGCGCAGCGCGGTCACAGCAACTCCTCGGGCACCTCAACGCACCGCGCGCGCAGCCACTCGCCGAGCGCCTTCGCCTGCGGGTCGAAGCGCGCCGCCGAGGCCACGCCCTCCCCGAGCAAGCCCTCGATCACGAAGTTGACCGCGCGCAGGTTCGGCAGCAGGTAACGGTGCACCGGCAGCCCGATGGCCTCTGGCAGCAGCTCACGCAGCCTGTCCACGGTCAGCGTGCTCGCCAGCCACGGCCACGCCGCCGCGTCGGCGGCCCAGAC
This sequence comes from Streptosporangiaceae bacterium, assembly GCA_030045215.1. The sequence continues at coordinate 8,544 of JASIBJ010000068.1, forward strand.
GCCGACGTTGGCGTCGCCTCCCTTGTCACCGCTCCTCGCCCCGGCGACCTTTCCCAGGGGAACGAGGCGTGTCCGGCCGTCATGGCGCCCCGCGGGAGCCGCGACGGGGTCGGCCGGCTCAAGCGCACGGGTAACGGCCGGATCGGGTACCGGCACGGACGAGCCGTCCGGCAGGACGGCCACGTGCGCCACCTCGGCGCGGTCGACGTACCCGGCGGTGAATACCCCGTACGGCTGGGCGTCGCCCGGCGGGGCGGTCAGGTGGAAGCCGGGGTAGCTCGCCAGGGCGAGCTCGACGGCCGCGCCGGAGAAGGCGCGGCCGACCGGCTTCGGGTCGTCCCCGCGGACCACGCAGCGGAAGGTGGCGCTCGCCTGTTCCTCGGTCGCCGGGTCGGGCTGGTCGGTCCTGGCCAGGGTCCAGCGCGCGCCGGGCGGGAGCACAGCCGCGAGCTGATCGCGCACCAGCCCGGCCTTGGCCTCGATGTCCAGCCCGGTCAGCACGAACTCGACCTCGTTGCGGTAGCCGCCGAGGGTGTTCACCGACACCTTGAGCGCGGGCGGCGGAGGCTCGCCGGCAACGCCCGCGATCCGGACCCGGTCCGGCCCGTCCCGGCTTAGCTCGATAGTGTCGAGCCGCAGTGTGGCGTCGGGCCCGGCGTACCGCGGCCCGGCCACCTCATACAGCAGCTGCGCGGTCACGGTGCCGACCGTCACGGCGCCGCCGGTCCCGGTGTGTTTAGTGATCACGCTGGACCCGTCGGCGTAGACCTCGGCGATCGGGAAGCCGGGGTGGCGCAGGTTCGCGATCTCGGTGAAGAAGGAGTAGTTGCCGCCGGTCGCCTGCGCGCCGCACTCGATGACATGCCCGGCGGCCATGGCGCCGGCCAGCGCGTCAAAGTCGTCAAGTTCCCAGCCGAAGTGCGCCGCCGCCGGGCCGACCACCAGCGAGGCGTCGGTGACCCGGCCGGTGACGACCACGTCCGCCCCCGCTCGCAGGCATGCGGCGATGCCCCAGCCGCCCAGGTAGGCGTTAGCGGCGACGGGCTGGCCGAAGCCCAGCTCGCCGGCCCGCGGCAGCAGGTCGTCCCCGGCCACATACCCGATCTTCGGGTCAAGGCCGATCCTTGCTGCCTGATCGCGCAGTGCCCGGGCCAAGCCCGCCGGGTTCAGCCCGCCGGCGTTGACGACGATCGCGACGCCGCTGCCGAG
>JASIBJ010000709.1 GCA_030045215.1 Streptosporangiaceae bacterium
GGTCGCGCAGGTAGTTGGCCTTCCAGATAAAGGGCCGGACCGCCGCCGCGCTCGCGGTCTCGCGGACTAGCACGACGTGCTGGGTGACGGCGCCGACCAGTAGGAAGGCAGCCGCAATCGCGGCACCGACGCGCTTCAGGTCCGGCTTCGTGGCCAGCCAGACGACTCCGTCGGCCGCGATGATCGCGAACAGCGCCCAGGTCGGCAGCAGATAGCGCGGGGCCCCGAACGGCACGAACAGGATGTAGCACGCCGCGCACCAGGCGCCGGTTACGACCGCGAGCACGCTGGATACCTTCGCCGGCGTCTGCCAGGCCGCGAAGACGCCGATCCCGACCAGCGCGAGCAGGCCCATCCACCAGAGGATCAGCAGCGGGTAGTTCCAGCCAGGGCAGGCCGCGTTGGACGGGCAGTACCATGGCCCGCTCAGCGTCTTGGCCTGCATGATGAGCGAGAAGGTCAGGCCGAACTTGGGCGGTTCCTGGCCGGCCAGCGTGATCCGGTTGAACAGACCGCCAAACCACAGGTAGGCCTCGGCGACCCACTCCAGCGTTCCGAGCGCTGCGCCCGCGATCATGGCGACGAGCACCTTTGGCTGGCGCCAGCCCCGGACCAGAAGGGCGGCCAGGAAGGTTGGAGCCAGGACGAATGCGATGTTCTGGGGCCGGAGCAGGACCACGAAGAAGGAGATGAACCCGATGAGCGGGACGACGACCTTGGGCTGCCAGCGCTGGTTCACCGACTGCAGCAGCAGCCCGGTGATGGCCAGCGCCCCGAAGGCGGCCCACAGGTCCGGGTAGACCTGGACGCCGCTGAGCTCAGTGATGGCCAGGCTGCCGAAGATGAACCCGCCTAGGGCGAGCACCCAGGCCGGCCGCAGCCCGCGCCAGCACAGCAGCGACAGGCCGAGTGCGAGGGCGGAGAGGAACGCCATCCAGATCCGCAGGGCCAGCACCGAGGTCGTCAGCAGCGTGACCGGGGCGGCCAGAAGGCCAGCCCCGTGCCCGTGCACCGGCGGCAGGTAGACCGCCGAGTGCTGCGCGCTCGTGCGGGCGATGTAGGTGATCTCGTCAGCGCCGAGCGGGAGCCGGAGCAGGTTCGGGAGCATCTGCGCGAGCAGGAACAGTACCGAGACACCAAGAATCCAGCCCAGGCTGTCGGGCCCGAACCATCGTCGCCTGACTGGCCTCCCGGCACCGCCCGGCCGTTTCCCGGCACCCTCAGGCCGTTTCCCGGCGTCCTCGGGCCGCACGCGCTGCCGAGTTTCCTGCACCGTGGTCTCCCTCTGCGGGCGACCGGAAGCCCTGACGTCCGCCGAACTCCTGCTGTGGACCCGCTCGCTGGTTCGCATTTGTGACGGCCGAGCAGATCTTAGGGGCGGCCAGCCCAGACTCAACTGACCGTACCGTAAACTACACTCTGGCTCTCCTGGCGGTTACCGCCAGCCACCGGACAGACGCATTCATAACTTCCGCTTGATACGTATGAGGTCTAACGTCAACCTAGTGCCTGGCCTGCGCTATCTTTGCGGCTACCATCTGGCTCCAGATCGGTAGTACCTATCGACCGCCCGACGCACGGAGGTAGAGGTGGGACTCGCCACGCCGGCGGTCAAGCCCTCGCAGGAGACTGCGGAGGAGCGGCCGGGACCAAGACCGATCGGGCCCTACCTGGCGCTGGCCGCATATTTTATCGGCGCACTTTACGCGACCTTCAGGCTCTGGGCTGATCCGGCCGGCCGAATGCAATCGGGCGACCACAACGACGTAGACCAGGCGAGCTGGTTCATGCGCTATAGCGCGGAGGCAGTCTCCCACTTCCACATCCCGGCGCTAGTGACGAGCGCGATGGACGCGCCGCACACCTTCAACCTGATGTGGAACACCTCGCTGCTCCTTCCCGGCGTGATCATGACCCCGGTGACGTTGCTCGCGGGTCCTCAGGTAAGCCTGAATCTTCTGCTTTTCATCGGCCTTGCCGGGTCGGCGGCCAGCATGTACTTCGTGCTACGCCGGTGGGGCGCCCCCGTCCTCCCGGCATTCCTCGGCGGAGGGCTGTACGGATTCTCCCCGGCCATGATCGGGTCCGGGATCGGCCATTACCATCTCGTCCTCGCGATAGTGCCGCCGCTGATGATCGACGCCCTGCTGCGGATCGTGACCGGCCGGGGCAGCGCCATCCGCAGCGGAATCTGGCTGGGAGTGCTGGCCTCGGCCCAGTTGTTTATCGGCGAGGAAGCCCTGATCGATACCTGCATCGCGGGTGGAGTCCTCCTGATCGTGCTGATCGCCTGCCGGCCCAAGAGCCTGCTGGCCGACGCCCGGCGCAAGCTCATCGGTCTGGGGTCGGCGGTCGTCGTGGCGCTCATCCTGTGCGCCAAGGGCCTGTGGGCCCAGTTCCACGGCGTCAAGCTGGCCAACGGCGGCGCGTACAACGTGGTGTGGCAGAACGGGCACCCCACGCACCTGTACACGATCCCGTATGTGTGGGTGGTGCCGTCCAGCCGAGTGCTGATGCATACAGCCGCGTCCGCGACTATCGCGAACAACTACCCTCAGCCGTCGCCGGAATACCTCGCCTACCTGGGTATCCCGCTGATCATCGTGCTGCTGGCGTCGGGCATCTACTTCTGGCGCAACCTGTACATCCGGGTCGCGTTCCTGACCTTCCTGCTGCTTGAGCTGCTGTCGCTGGGCGGCCAGGCGATCGGCCCCTATCCCGGCAAGCTCCTGCCCTGGTACTGGCTGCAAGACCTGCCGGTCCTGAAGTCGGTCCTGCCGGACCGGCTCAGCATCCTCGCCGACGGAGCGGCGGCTGCCGTGCTCGCCTTCGCGCTCGACGCGGCGGTGAAGCGCTGGCAGGCCAGCGGCAAGGTCCAGATGGACACGATCCTGCGCAACCCGTTCATCGTCTGCTACGGCATCGCGTTCATCGCGCTGTTCCCGCTCGTCCCGACGCCCTACAACGTGGTCTCGGTGGCGACGGTTCCGCCTGGCTACTCGACGACGTTCGACGCGCTTCACCTGCCGTCTGACGCGACGGTCCTCATCGTGCCTGTGCCCAACGGCGGCCTTACGACACCTCTGCGCTGGTATGCCGACCGGGGCGTGCCCGCGAAGATGATCGGCGGCGACTTCATCGACGTCAGCATCGCCGGTCACGGTTCGCGGTCGGGCCGGGCCGGTGAGACTGAGCTGACGACCTACCTCAACGCCCTGTACACGAACACGAGACCGCAGTTCATGCCGCCGGAGCCCACGCGGGGACAGATCGAGGCTCAGATGGCCGCATGGAAGCCCGCCGCGATCATGGCCGACTGCCCGCTTGCCAGCCAGCTGGGCCAGTTCTTGATCAAGGAGTTCGGTCTGCCCCAGATTCACAACGCCGACTGGCTCGGCTGGCGGCTGAACAGCTCCGGCATGTAGCTGCCGCTTACCGCAGCGCGCGCCTGGTTAGGGGCCCGCACCGAAGTAGGTGCTGACGTACTCGTCGACCCGGCCGGCGATCTCGTCCTCGGACAGGGCGAGCCGCTCCAGCACGGTATACCGTCCCGGCCGGGTCTCCGGCGCGAATGCCACGGCCTTGACGAACTCGGCGTCCGACAGGCCGACGTCTGCCGGAGTCCTCGGCAGGCCGTGCCGGGCCAGGCAGGCCGAGATCAGCGCCGCCTGCTCAAGGTCACCGCGAAGGAACGTGCAAAACAGGGCGCCCACGCCCGCGAGCTCGCCGTGGCTGCTGGTGCCGGGATAGAGCTTGTTAATGGCGTGGAAGATCTCGTGGTCGCCGCCGCTGGCCGGCCGGCTCGAGCCGGCCACTGCCATCGCTATGCCCGAGAGGATTAGAGACTCCGCGAGGACGGTCAGGAACTCATCCGACCGGGCGGACCCTGGCTGGTGAAGGACGGCCTGGGCCGCAGAGCGGGACATGGCCGCCGCCAGGCCGTCCATGTGCTCGCCGACATCAGCCACGGCCAGTTCCCAGTCGGCCACGGCGGAGATGTTGCTGACCACGTCACCGATGCCGGCGGTCGACAGCGCGGCGGGCGCTTCCCTGACCCGGTCCAGGTCGACCAGCACGCCTACCGGCATCACGACCCCGTAGGAGCCGGGGCCGGATTCGTGCTGCAGGGTGCTCATCGGAGAGCAGATGCCATCGTGGGCCAGGCTGGTGGCCACCGCGACCATCGGGATGCCGGCCATGTGCGCGGCGAACTTGGTGACGTCGATCGTACGGCCACCGCCGATGCCCGCCACCGCTTCGAACGTGCCCGCCCGGAGTTGCTGCCCCAGGCTCACTGCGGCCTCGTAGGTGCCCTCGGTGGCCCGGAAGACCTGGGCCGCCTCGATCGCCAGATCCGCGCAGACGCTCTCACCCTGGCCTGGCCCGACGACAACCGCGATTCTGCCTTCCCTGGCGATGCGCTGGTCCGCCAGCAACCCGCCGAGGTCGGCCACCGCTCCCCGCCGGACCTCGATGAACAGCGGGGCGGCCAGCATTCGAGCTAGCAGCGGCATAGCACTCCCTGACGACGGGACCGGCGTGCCTCGGATCAGCCAGTACGGGCCGATCCGTTCGCCCGCGACCTGCGGGCCGGCCTGCGGCGAGACTAGCAGCGGCCGGCGATCTCCCTGGCCCGCAGCAAGTCGCGATGGTCGTCAACCTCGACCCAGTCGACCTCGCCGACCGGCTCGACGACAATGGCGCCGCCACGGTCCGCCAGCTCCTGGAACCCGTCTTCGTAGTACAGCCCTGGATCCCGGCGCCAGGTGGCTTCGAGTGCGTCGGCCAGCGCGATCGCGGCGCGCGGCTCGATCAGCGCCGCCCCGATGTACTCGCCGTGCGCGTCGGCTGGATCCATGTGCTTGGTGATCTTGGTGAGCAGCCCGCGGTCGTCGATCACGACCTTCATCTCCTCGTCCGCGAGCTTCTTGACGGTGTCGATGGCCAGAATCAGATCGGCCGCCAGGCCGGGCTTCCTGGCCCCGAGCAGGGCGTGCTCCACGCTGGCCGGATGGACCGTATCGCCGTTGACCATCAGCACGCCGGAGCTGAAGTACTCCCGTGCCAGCCAAAGAGAATAGGCGTTGTTCCACTCCTCGGCCCGGTCGTTGTAAACCAGGTCAAGCGACACGTCGTAGCGACGCTGCAGGTCAGGCACCCGGTCCGCGACGACCGCAGCCGCGTAGCCGACCACGACCACAATGTCAGTCAGCCCGGCCGCAGCCAGGTTCCGCAGGCCGATGTCCAGAATTGTGCAATCCCCGTCAACCGGCAGCAGCGTCTTGGGCAGGTGATCGGTATCAGGGCGGAGGCGGCGCCCGGCCCCCGCGGCCAGAACAAGTCCGATCAACTACCCGTCTCCCTGCTGTATGCCGAGGCAGCTTGTCAGGATTTTCGCACAGATGAGCATCCCAAGATACGCGGCCATGGCCAGGTAGGCGTACATTCCGATGCCGACCGCCACGCCCGCGCCCATCAGGAGCATCCGGCCTTCCCACCCCAGCATGGTGCCGCGCTCCGTGGGCGGATCCCCTGGCTCTTTCGGCTCGATCATCGCGACCGGCCGACCAGGGAACGCCAGGTCGGTGTAGCGGAGCAGCAGGACAGCGCAGAGCGTGAACGTGGCTGGCCCCGGCACGGCCCGCGCGACCCCGATCGCGCCGAGGTAAAGGATCTGCCAGCCAACCAGCACCGCCGGGACGAGCCAGTCGAGCCGTCCGGTGTGCGGGTTGCTCGAGCCAGGCGCAGCCAGCAGCATGATCAGCGGCGGGGTCAAGATCAGGAGGGCGGGCAGGCTGCGCAGCCCAAGATAGGTTAGCGTCGCGGTCGCCGCCAGGCCGAGGATGGCCGGCGGAAGAGGCACGAAGTTGCCGCGGACCAGTTCGCCCAGCAGGCGCGCTAGGGCTCCGTCGTCCCTGAGTTGCTTCGTCCGCCTGCCAACCCGCAGTCTCACCGCCCGTTGCGCGGCTGCCTCAGCCGCCTTAACCATCTTGGCGGCTTCGGCTGCCTCAGCCGCCTGGGTCGCCTCGGCCGCCTCGATCACCTCGGCCGCCTCGGCCGCCTCGATCACCTCCGCGGCCTCGATCACTTCCGCCGCCTGGGCGGCCTCGGCCCCCGGATCGGCGTAACCGGACTCATCCTCGCCCGCCACCGGCCCCGCATGTCCCGAGTCGCCCTCGCGGGCCATGGGTCCCGCATGCCCCGAGTCACCCTTGCCTGCCATCGGCTCGGCCAGACCGGACTCGGCAACTTCGGCTAGGGCCGCCTCAGTTTCTTCGGCCAGCGCCGCTCCGGCCGCTTCCGCTCGCGCCTCCGCCGCGGCATTCATGCGAGCGTCCTTGCCCCAGCCTGGGTGGAACAGCACGACGAGGCTCCCTGCCGATCGCCGGTCCTGTCCGCTGGCCGCCACGGACGGCTCCTCGCCCCCCTCGGCTGGCCGAACCTCCACGCGCCTGGAGCGTCGTCCGGCCCGCCAGCGCCCGCGTCCGCGCCCGCTATCCGCGTCGGCCCGCTCGTCCACGGTCTTGGTGCTGACCTTCCGTCCGGCCGAGCCTGGCCGGGCGGCAAGGCCATAAATGATCGAGATGACTCCCCAGTCGATGAGCGCCAGAAGTGTCGCCCGGCAGCCCCACACGGGAGCGACGATGCCGACCAGTAGTACCCGGCCGCCGGCCGGCATGGAGAGGAACGTGTCGATCGACCCCCAGAAGGCCGACCAGGCGGAGCGTGGCGCCATGCCCCTCTCAATGTTGCCCGTCGTGCGGGACATTGCCGACATCAGGTCCCTGATCGCCACGACGCCAATCACGGCGACGGCCAGGGTCCACACGCGGCTCCATCCCTCGGCGGCCGCGCCTGCGGCCAGCCCCGCGTAGATCGCGCATTCGGACATCGACCATGCCAGCGCGCCCAGCCATCTGGTCCTGGCGGTGACGCGCCGACCGACAGGACCGGCGGCCTGACCCCTGGCCCTCCGCAGCCCGGCCTCCGGCCAGTCGATCATTTTGCGGCCTGCCATCCACGCCAGGTAGCTAGCCCAGAGCGCGGCTACCGCGCGGAAGTTGTCGTCCCTGTCCCCGGCGCTGAACCAGGCGGTCGCGCAGAACGCCAGGGCTACCGAGATACCCCAG
>JASIBJ010000710.1 GCA_030045215.1 Streptosporangiaceae bacterium
GATGATCTCCCAGCAGTCCAGGTGCCGCGCGGCCATGGAGGCGGCGCGGCGAAGCACCGCGGCCATGACGGAGAAGTTGCCGGCCGCGATGACGCCCACGCTGCGGTCACGGGCGAGGCGGTCAAGTTCCTCATAGTCCTGCGAGGTCAGGCCGCTGGAGCCAATCACCGCGTGAACCCCGGCCTGGACCGCGGTCCACACGTTGTTCCTCACGGCGGTGGCGCTGGTGTAGTCAATGAGAACGTCAGCCTGCGCGGCCTCCAACGCGTCAGCCACGGTGGCATAGACCGAGCCAAGGCTCGTGGAGCCAGCGGCCCGAGCCAGGCTCTGCCCTGCCGCGGTCCGGGACACGCCCGACGACAACATCAGGTCATCGGCTTGGTCGATCGCGGCGACGATCGGGGGTGCGGTCCACCCGGTGACACCGGCGAAACAGACAGTGACCATGGGCCGACTCTACGCACCAAGGATCGCCCGGGAGTTCAGTGATCACCGTGGATCTGGCGCACGTTAAGCAGATCTACAGATCCACGACGAATGTATTAACTGGAACTTTCAGAGCGACAGAGGGAGCCTGAGTGGGTGACTCGGGACTGGCGCGTGACACCGGCGGCAGCGACGACTGTCGTTGCGTGGGCTGCGGCGTTCGTGGCGATCCGGATCGCGGCACGCTCCTTCGGCCCGGGTGAGCTGACGGTCGGCCGTCTTCTGATCGCTTCGGCGGTGCTGGCGTCTTTCCTCCCGATCCTCGGGCCGGTGCGTCTTCCGGAACCTCGGGATCTGCCGCGGATCGTTGCCTGCGGCCTCACCGGGATGGCGGGCTACCAGTACCTCCTCAATTCCGGAGAGCGAACGGTCTCAGCCGGGGGCGCGAGCCTGCTGGTGAACACGAGCCCGATCTTCGCGGCGACGCTCGCCTGGCTAGTACTGGGCGAGAACGTTACCGCCAGGGGGCGTACCGGGCTCGCTGTTGGCTTTTCCGGCGCAATGATCATGACGATCGGCCAGGGGAACGGGATCGAACTCAGCGACCACGCCGTTCTCGTACTGGGAGCGGCGGCTCTCTTCGCGCTCTTCTTCGTCGTTCAAAAGCCACTGCTGGCTCGGTACAGTAGCTTCGAGTTGACGTGCTATGCCACGTGGTCCGGTTTCATCCTGACGACGCCATTCCTGGTCTCTCTCGCGTCGCAGGCTCGTCACGCCCAACCGCACCCGATCGAGGCCATGCTCTTCCTTGCGGTCGTCTCCAGCGCTCTCGGGTTCGTGACCTGGGCCTACGTACAACGGCATCTGCCGGTCGCCACCGCGGTCAACATTCTGTATCTGGTTCCGTTCACCGCCATCGGAATCGGGTGGATTGCCCTCAGCGAATCCACCCACCCGCTGGCGATTGTCGGCGGCGTGATCGCGCTCGCGGGCGTTGGGCTCACCCGGAGTACGTCACGGATTCGGGATCTACTGCCCGGCGTCATGCGGAGGCCAGCAGAACCAACCGTCGATGACCCGCGTCCGAGCCCCAGATGACGGCTGAAAGGCACGGCGTAGGCGCTGACAGCGATATCGAGATCGACAGAAGGAGACACTGTGCGCGCTCTTCCCGAGTTCCGGCTTGAAACTTACTTCTCCAAGTGGGAGTTCACGGCGCGTTACCACCTCACCGCATCGGACGCGCAGTCAATGCGGCTAACCGAGCTGCTTGCCCTGGCCGACGACGACGGACGGCAACGCTGGGAGGCACTCGAACTCGGCTACACCACGACCTGGGGATTGCGGGCGCTGCGCGAGGAAATTGCCCGCACCTATGACAACGTCAGGCCGGATGACGTCGTGTGCTTCGCCGGGGCCAGCGAACCGGTCGTCCACGCGATGCGGGCACTGCTCGACGCCGATTCCCATGCCGTGGTTATCACCCCCAACTATCAGTCCGCCGAAGCGGTCCCGTGCGCAATCGGGGCGGCGACCGGAGTCCCGCTCCGGCCCGAGGACGGCTGGGCGCTCGACCTCGACGCCGTTCGCCGGGTTCTGCGGCCCAACACAAGAGTCATCTCAGTAAACTTCCCCAACAACCCGACCGGCGCCATGCCTGACCCGGGTACCTGGAAGGGTCTTGTCGCACTGTGCGACGAGCGAGGTGTCCGCTTGTTCAGCGACGAGGTCTACCGGGGCCTGGAGATCCCGCCGCAACAGCAACTTCCTCAGGCGGCAGACCTATCCTCGACTGCGCTCTCACTGAACGTGATGTCCAAGGCCTATGGGCTGCCTGGCCTGCGGATCGGCTGGATCGCCTGCCGTGACCGGCACGTCCTCTCCAAGCTTGAGCGAGCCAAGCATTACACGTCTATCTGTAACTCAGCCCCGAGCGAGGTACTCGCGCTGATTGCCCTGCGCGCGCGCGAACGCATTCTTGACCGCAACCGCCAGATCGTGCGGGATAACGTCCGCATCTTCACGGAGTTCTTCGCCGCCTACCCGCACCTATTCGAGTTCACCCCGCCGCAGGGCGGTTGTGTCTGCTTCCCCCGCTACACCGGTGAGGACGGCGTCGAGACAATGTGCAGCGACCTCGTCGAAGAAGCCGGAATCCTGCTGCTGCCCGCCAGTATCTACCGCTCCGAACTCAATAGCGTGGCCACCGATCGCTTCCGGGTCGGCATCGGGCGAGCCCATCCGCAGGAAGCTCTCGGCGTATGGGCGGACTGGCTCGCCGCCCGGTGAACCGGCCGTCGGCGCGGCCGGCCCGGCGGTCGCCGCCGCGCTAGATCGGCTGCGTAGTCTCCCGAGTTTGGAATTTACGTGCCTCGGCATTGGTGCAGTCAAGCAGCGCGACGATAGCCGGGAGGGCACGCGAGCCTTGCCGTAGGGCCAGGTAGATGGTTCGGCTGATCGGCGGATCGATCGACTCCAGCAGGCGAATGTGCCGTCGGTCAGCCTTGAGACGCAGGTCGTCGGCCACCATCGCTGGCAGGAGCGTCATCCCGTATCCGGCCGCGACGAAACCGGCAGCGACCGCGAAGTCTCCGGTTCGGCTGACGACGTGCGGCTCGTACCCGGCCAGGGCACACGAGCGCTCCAGGGCGAGAGCGCAGGCGCTGCGCTCAGCCGGAGCGATCCAGCGCGCGTCACGGAATTCAGCCAGCTCGACATTCGGCCCTCGGATGGCCGAGCTGGCAGGCACGGCAAGATACATGTTCTCGTCGAACAAACCGACACGCTCGATCGATGACGCGAATCGGCGAGGCGTCAGGCCGTATTCCCCGGCCAGCACGACGTCTGCCTCCTGCCGCGCCAGCGCCGGCAGTGCGGCCTCGGGCTCCATCACATCGATCCGCAACTCGATTTCAGGATGATCTTTCGCCAGGCGGGCGATGATTCCCGGGAGCAGCATCCGCCCGGCACTGGGCATGGTTATCAGGCGCAACAGACCGTGCGCGGTGGAATGCGCGCCCCTGACGTCCGCCTCGGCGGCCTCCAACCCGGCAATCACCTGCCGGGCGTGCTCGGCAAGGCGTGCTCCGGCCGATGTCAGGCGCGCGTTCCGCTGGGACCGGTCGAGTAGCTCGACCCCGAGCTGGCGTTCGAGAGCAGCAACCTGCTGAGACACCGCCGGCGGCGTAAACAACAGCGCCCGCGCCGCGGCCGAGACGCCACCGTGCTCGGAGATCGCCAGCAGAACCCGAAGTCGGCGTACATCCAACATAAAGCCACGCTATATGACCGTGCGCTGTATATGAACAATGACTTAAGCAGGAGCGGACGTCTAGCCGGGCACCTCGCTGCCGGGAGGTCCAGTCGCTGCCCGCCGCAGGCCTGGCGGCGGGCAGCGCGCACTCGTATGGTTTTGCTGTTGACGGATGGATAGCGGAGGTCTGGCATGAGAGGTCGCATTCGCGGGGCACTCCAGCTGGCATCAACGCTGGGAGCGGTGACGCTCGGCTGCGGGTTACTGTCCGGATGGACGCTGTCGGCTGGCCCGGTCACGGCGGGTCACGGGGGATGGGCCGCCAGCCCAAAGGTGCTGCTGGTGGGCACCTACCACGGCAAGGCCGGCCGCTACTTCAGCATCCAGGCGGCCGTGAACGCCGCGCGGCCTGGAGACTGGATCCTGGTCGGTCCTGGCGACTACCACGAGACAGCCGACGAGACCGGGCCGTACGGCAATCCGGCAGACGGCGCGATGGGTGGCGTGTTCATCGACAAGAGCGGTATCACGCTGCGCGGCATGAACCGCAACACGGTAATCGTGGACGGCACGAAGGCCGGCGCGTCGCCGTGCAGCTCGCAGCCGTCCGAGCAGAACTACGGGCGGGTGGTCAGCGGTCACGCGGTCGGGCGCAACGGCATTGTGGTCTGGAAGGCCAGCGACGTCAGCATCGAGAACCTCACGGCCTGCAACTTCCTGGCTGGCACCGGTGATTCGGGCAACCAGATCTGGTGGAACGGCGGTGACAACTCCGGCAAGATCGGCCTGTCCGGCTACTGGGGCAGCTATCTGACCGCGACCTCGACGTTCTTTAGTACCGAGAACACTGCCGCGGAGTACGGCATCTTTGCCAGCAATTCGGCTGGCCCCGCGTGGTGGAACGAGCTGTACGCCAGCAACATGAACGACTCTGGTACCTACGTCGGCGCCTGCAGGCAGCTGTGTGACGTGGTCCTGGACCACATGTGGATGGAGAACAACGCGCTCGGCTACTCCGGCACCAACTCTGGCGGCACGGTGATCATCGAGAACTCCCAGTTCGATGAGAATCAGGACGGGCTCGACACCAATACGCAGATCATCGGCGACCCGCCCGCCCCGCAGGACGGCCGGTGCCCCAACGGCGGCATCAGCCCGATCACGCACACCACCTCCTGCTGGGTGCTGATCCACAACTACATTCACGGCAACAACAACAACATGGCTCCGGCGGCCGGCTCGGCCGCGGCGGGCCCGGTCGGCACCGGCCTGACGATATCGGGCGGCCGTTACGACACCGTCATGGACAACACCATCGTCAATAACGGCGCGTGGGGCGCGCTGTTTGTGCCCTACGCCCAATCCGGCACGCCAAGCCTGCATCAGACCTGCGCCGGCATCGGCGGCCACAAGCTGCCCGTCTTCGGATGCGTCATGGACCCGGAAGGTGACGCGCTGCT
>JASIBJ010000711.1 GCA_030045215.1 Streptosporangiaceae bacterium
TGCTGCCCGGCGTACTGGGACACCGACGGGATCATCGACGGGGTGATCTCGGTGCCGACCTTGGGGTGGGCGAAGGCCGCTGCCGGCGGGAAGTACACCTTCTGCGCGGCGAGCTGGGTGGTGACGGTGTTGTGGATGTAAGCCGATCCCCACAGCAGCAGCCCGCCTGCGGCGAGCATAAGCACGCCTGCGGCGGCGATAATCATGTTGATTGTCTTGCGGCGCATTGTCCTGTCTCCTGTCTTGACGCCCGCCCCAGCCGGGCCGGCAACTCGATTGACTGTCAATGCGAGTCTTTCGCCTGACCCCTCAGGACAGTCATTGCCGAACGACCTTGAAAGCACAGGACGTAAGGCCCGTCTTTCACCTGGAGTAATGGCTTGGCCGGCCTTCGCCGCCGGTCAGCGGGAAGCTGCGGACGTCTTCCCACCGATTTCCGGTGTAAGCCATCAGCTGGACCGACTCGATCCGGGCGGCAACGGGCAGCCGGGCGCCAACCTCAGACTCGATCATGTCGAGCACGCCCGGCTCCCGACTGTGGGCGATGGTGATATGCGGCACCACGTCCCCGAACTGGCCTCCGTATGGCGGTACCTCAGGCCACCGCCGAGCGACCGTGGCCGTGAGCGCGCAGAACGTGTCCGGCGGCTCGGGAGCCAAATACAGCACCCCAGGGAACCGTCGGCACTCGGCCAATTCCACGTCGAAAGGCTGGTGTTCGGCGATGAGCGCGTCCAGTTCGCGCAAGACGCTGGCATCGGCAAACGGCAGGTTCAAGAACGGAGCGAGCACCGTCACGTGGGCGGGAACTCCGGCCGCGGCGGAAGGATCGAACCGCCTGCGCCATTCTCCGACAGCCGGCTCAGCTTCCGGGACCTTGACGATCAGGACAGTCTCGCCCATTCGATAACCGCCCGCGCCGACCGCAGCCACGGGCTCACATCCTGCCGCTATCGGACATCATCGCTTGATTGTGCGCGGGCGACAGCGCGCACCCGCACCGAGCGTCAGTGCACGATGAGCGACGGGCCCGCCTGCGGGATGAGCTCGCCGATGACCGTGGCGCCCGGGATCTCGCCTGCCAGCAGGAGACCGCCGGAGGTCTGGGCGTCGGCGAGCAGTAGCTGATCCCCCTCGGGCACGTCGTCGAACTCAGTGTGGGGCGATACCCACTCGAGGTTCCGGCGGCTGCCGCCAGGCACGTAGCCGGCCTGCAGCGCGGCCCGCGCGCCGTCGATCAGCGGCACTGCTGCGCTGTCCACCACGGCTGTCACCCGGCTCGCCCTGGCCAGCTTGAACAGGTGGCCTAGCAGCCCGAATCCGGTCACGTCGGTAGCGCAGCGGATACCCGCCGCGAGCGCGGCGCGGCTGGCCCGGTCGTTCAGCGTCGTCATCACCTTGATCGCGGCCGGGAAGACCTCGCCCGTGGCCTTGTGGCGCGCGTTCAGCACGCCGCTGCCGATCGGCTTGGTAAGCGACAACGCCAGACCTGGCTCGCCCGCGTCGATGCGCAGCAGTGCCGACGGGTTGGCCAGCCCGGTGACCGCCATCCCGTACTTCGGCTCGGGGTCATCGATGCTGTGGCCGCCAGCCACGAGGCAGCCGGCCGCGGTCGCCGCCTCGAAACCGCCCCGCAGCACCTCGGCGGCCAGCTCCGGGCTGAGCAGGTCACGCGGCCAGCCCAGCAGGTTCAGCGCAACCAGCGGCTCTCCGCCGACGGCGTAGACGTCGGACAGCGCGTTGACCGCTGCGATCTGCCCGAACGTGTAGGGATCATCGACCACCGGCGTGAAGAAGTCGGCCGTCGCGACCACGGCCCGGTCTTCGCTGATCCGGACGACCGCCGCGTCATCACCGTGTTCGACGCCGATCAACAGGTCGGGAACGGGCTTGTCCGGGATCAGTCTGGCAACCGCGGCCTCGAGTTCACCCGGCGGGATCTTGCAGGCGCAGCCCCCGCCGTGGGCGTATTGCGTCAGCCGGATCTGGGACTGCGTGCTCATAGTCTGAACAGTAGTGATCGCCGGCCTTGCGCGGCGCCGGGCGGGCGTGGTGGCATGCCTACTGGCGAGTATCGCGGTGAGCTGCTGAGAATGCAGGGCGCGGTGGTGCCTGGACTGAGGAGCGAGGAACGAGCGACGAGGGAAGGCGCCGCCCTGAAGGCGCCCCCACGGCGAGCGGGGAGGCGACAGTGACTGACGAGAGCGCGATTCTGGCCCAGCGCGAGGAAGTCGAGCGGATGGCCGGCGGCCGTACTCTCTGCGACATGCTCGCGGAGACCGCAGGCCAGCACGGTGACCTGCCCGCGTACTCCGATACCTGGTCCGCCGGCGGCGAGTGGGAGACCATCACCTGGCGCGGCACGCGCGATCTGGCCCTGCAAGTCGCCGCCGGGCTCATCGCGCTCGGCCTCCAGCGAGGCGAGCGAGTCGGCATGATGCTGCCGAACTGTACCGAGCACGTGCTCGCCGACCTCGGCACCGTGCACGCGGCGGGCGTGCCGGTGACGTTCTACGCCAGTCTGGCGGCCGAGCAGATCGGCTACGTCGCGGGGAACTGCAAGGCCAGCATCGCCGTACTGGACGGGGCCAGCGAGCTGGCCCGGTGGCAGCCGGTCCTTGACCAGCTGCCGAGCCTGCGCAAGATCATAGTCAGGGACGCCGCCGCCTGTCCGGCGGGTGAGATGTACCTCAGCTGGGCCGACCTGCTGGAGCTAGGTGCGGCGCGGCAGGCACAGTTCCCGACCGAAGTGACCGACCGGATAGCCGCGATCACTCCGTCGGACCCGGTCACGCCGCTCTACACCTCGGGCACGACGGGATACCCCAAGGGCGTGATCATCACGCACGCCAGCGTCCTCTATGAGGTCATGGCCACGGAGGTAGTCGGCAACGCGGTCAGGAACGTGCGCTGGGTCTCCTACCTGCCGCTCGCGCACATCGCGGAGCGGATGCTCACCGTGTACCTCGGG
>JASIBJ010000712.1 GCA_030045215.1 Streptosporangiaceae bacterium
CAGGCCGCGGTGTCCAAGTCGACGGTGTCGTCGGTCTGCCAGGCCATCAAGGACGACCGCGGCTGCTGGGCGCGCCGTCGCCTAGACGACGTCACCCTGGACTACTTGTTCCTGGACGCCAGCTTCTTCCGCATGCATCCCGGCTCGTGACCGGCCGAGCCGGTGCTGGCCGCGTGGGGCATTACCACGGTTGGCAAACCCGCGTTCATCGGCCTGGCCCCGGGCACCGGCGAGTCGGCCGACGCCTGGGGCGGCTTCCTGGCCGACCTGAAAGACCGCGGCCTGGTCAGCCCGCTGCTGGTCATCTCTGACGGCGCACCCGGCCTGACCGGCGCGATCGAGCAGGCCTTCTCCCAGTCCTTGCGCCAGCGCTGTGTGATTCATCGATGCCGGGACCTGCTGGCGAAGATCCCGGCCGGGATGCAAGCGGAGGTCAAGGACGCCTACTGGGCCATCTTCGATACTGGTGAGCTCAACACGCCGCCAGGGCCGAAGCTGGCGCAGATCGTGGATGGTCGCATTGACGCTTTCGCCGGCAGGTACCAGGCGCTCTACCCGGCCACGGCCAAGGTCCTGCTCACCGACCGGCAGGGTCTGACCGCCTACCTGCGCTTCCCCGCCGAGCACCACAACCGGATCCGGCACTCCAACTTCATCGAGCGGACCTTCGGCGAAACCCGCAGACGAGTAAAGGTCATCGGCCGGCTCCCCGGCGACACCAGCTGCCTGTCCCTCGTGTGGGCCGTGCTCGACCGCGCATCGGCCGGCTGGCGCGGCCTGGCCATGACCAGCGACGGGCTGCGCCTGCTGCAGGACCTGCGCCGCTGCCTGCTCGACCCGCCCCGCCAGCTGCGGCCGCAGCCCAGCGTGGCCGGTGATCAGCCCGCAACTGGCACTGCCGCCGCCTAACTACCAGCAGGCGCGCTGGGCGGGCCGATGTCCGGCCGGCACGTCTCATCCACCCGGAAGGAACACCATGGGCTTCGAGAACAAGATCGGCATCGTAACCGGCGGAGCCGCCGGGATCGGCGAGGCGCTCTGTTACGAGCTGGCACGCCGCGGAGCGCACGTCGTCGTGGCCGACATCAACGGCGAGGACGCCGACCGCGTTGCCACCGCCATCGCGGGCGACATCGGGCGAGCCGAGGCCCGCCGCGTCGACGTGGCCGACGAGCAGGATGTCAGGCGCCTGGTCGAGGAGACCGCCGCCGCGCACGGGCGCCTGGACTACCTCTTCAACAACGCGGGCATCGCGATCGGCGGCGACGCCCGGGACCTGACTCCCGCCCACTGGCGGCACGTGCTGGACGTCGATCTGCACGGCGTCCTGCACGGCACGCTCGCCGCCTACCCGATCATGGCCAGGCAGGGCTCCGGGCACATCATCAACACCTCGTCAGCCACCGGCCTGCTGCCCCAGCCGATCAATGCCCCCTACTGCACGGCCAAGCACGCCATCGTGGGGCTGTCCCTCTCGCTGCGCCTGGAGGGCGCCGACCTCGGGGTGAAAGTCAGCGCCGTCTGCCCCGGCTACGTGCGCACCAGCATCTACCAGAACACAGTCCTGGCCGGCCTGCCCCGCGAACAGGCAACCCGCAAGCCGGTCAAGATGATCGAGGCCGCACAGGCGGCAGTGCTGATCCTCGACGGCGTGGCGCGCAACCACGCGCTGATCGTCTTCCCCGGCTACGTGCGCTGGGGCTGGCGCGCATATCGCATATTCCCCCGCGTCGTCGAGCGGGTCTTCCTCATCAGGGTGAGGCAGCTACGCAGATACCGGACGTCCTCGGCCGAGACACACCCATGAGCACGCTCAAACTGTCGCTGTAACCGGCTAACATCAGAAACCGCGAGAGGAACCTAGGCCCGGAACTTACACCGAAATCCGGACGCCACCTCTGTCCCGCAACGGCTCCTGTGTGCTGTTAGCGTCAACGTATGGCCTATCCACTGGCTGCCGCTCAGATGCACTTGGGTGAACTCGTCGCTGAGGCGCGGCAAAGCCGCCGCGCAGTGACCATCAGCGAGGAGGGCAAGCCAGTCGCCGCGGTGATCAGTATTGATGACCTCGCCGACCTCGAGGATCGCGCGGCGCTCGCGGCGCACCTGGCAGACAAGGCCGCCCGGAGAGATGGCGTAAGCCTCGATGAACTGGACGGCGCACTCGACCGGATCGATGCAGAGACCTTGTCGTGAGCCTGACCGTCGTCGGCCGCCAGACGGCTACGTAACCTCATCTTCAGGCCGAGCGGACGAGCAGCTCCAGTTCGCGCTCCAGCCCTGCCGTACCGGTGTCGATGACGTGCAGTGGGAGGCCGAACCGGATCGCGATCGCTTCAGCCTGGGCATCAAGGTCCACGTTGCGGTCGGTAGCCAGCCAGGCCAGCCGGCGGTAGTGCCCGAAATAGTCGGTCCACAACTCCGGGTGCCGGTCGAGCCCGAGCCCGGCCACGACCGTCCGGTCGAAGGTGCGCACGAGATAGTCGGTCAGCAGGTACGTGCCGGGCTCTTGTTCCAGCAGCGCTGCGACCCGGTCCGCGCCGCCGAGGACGTCGTAGCAGTGCAGTCCGGCTAGCCGCATCAGGCCGAGCCGCTCGCAGACTTCGTCGAGCGCGCCGTAGCTGCCGCAGTCGGCGTAGCCGAGCACGACCCGATGGCCGCGCGATTGCAGCTCGCGGGCCAGCCGCTCGGCGGCGGGCGCGATCTGGTCCGGCCGGTTGTGCAGGCTGGCCGGCAGCGCGTGCACCTGGACGTCCCAGCCGTGGTCGGCGGCGATCCGGCGCACCAGGCCGGCCAGCGCGCCGCAGGCGATTACCGCGACCCCGGGAGGATCGCCCGCCTCACGCCGGGAACTGGAGCTGGTCGACGAACGCGTCGTTGAAGTCGGCCCGGTCGGAGAGCTCGACATACCTCACCTCCCCGAGCAGGCCCTGGGCGGCGGCCCGCTCGCGGACCGAGAGCAGCGCCATCTTGGCGCCCTCGCCCGCGACGTTGCCGGCGCTGACGATCCGGAGGACTGGAAGCGGTGGCACCAGGCCGATGGCGATCGCGCTGGCGGCCGACAGGTAGCTGCCGAACGAGCCCGCCAGCAGCACCTGCTGGACGTCGGCCGGGCCAAGGCCTGCCTCGGCCAGCAGCACGCGCCAGCCCGTGGCGATCGCGGCCTTGGCGAACTGCAGTTCGCGCACGTCGCGTTGCGACAGGTACAGCGACCGCCCGACATCGCCCGGCTCGCCCAGCCAGTGCAGCACGAACACCCGCTCCTGGCCGAGGAGGCAGAGCCGCGGCGCGAGCCACGGAGCGATGGCTTCAGCCGTGACGTCCGGCACGAACCGGCCCGAGCGGTCCAGCAGGCCGACCCGCACGAGCCCGGCGACGGCATCGACGAGGCCAGAGCCGCACAGACCGGCCGGCTCGGCGTCGCCGATGACCTGCAGTGACAGGTCGTCCTGGCCGAACGACACGACCTCGATGGCGCCGGCCGCCGCCCGCATGCCGCACCGGATCGCCGCGCCCTCGAACGCGGGCCCGGCGGGCGCCGCCGTGGCCAGCAGCCAGTCCCGGTTGCCCAGCACGATCTCGCAGTTGGTGCCGACGTCGATAAAGAGCCTGGTCCGCGCGTCCCTGTTCATTCCCGCGGCCAGCAGCCCGGCGGTGATATCGCCGCCGGCATAGGCGCCGAATGCGGGGAACAGGAATACCCTGGCCCGGGCGTGCACCGGCAGGTCGATGTTGCCCGCACCCACCACCGGGAACTGACGGGCGGCCATGATGAACGGCGCGACCCCGATCGGCTCGGGGTCCAGTCCGAGCACGAGGTGGGTCATCGTGGCGTTCCCGGCCACCGCCACCTCGGCAATGTCGGCCGGGTCGGTGCCCGCCTGGGCGCAGACCTCGGCCGTCAGCTCGGCCAGCGTCTGCCTGGCCAGCCGGCTGAGCCTGGCCAGCGCCGCCGGGTCCAGCATGGTCGCGCTGATCCTCGTGATGACGTCCGCGCCGAACGGCTGCTGCTTGTTCAGCGCAGAAGCGACGGCAAGCGGAGTCCCGGTGGTGAGGTCGAGCAGGGTCGCGACGACCGTCGTCGTGCCGAGGTCGAACGCGATCCCGTGCAGCCGACCGGTGGTGTCGCCTGGCTGAACGTCGATCAGCTCGTCGTCGACGATCACCGCGGTCACGCGGAAGTCCGCTTCGCGCAGCACCCGCCCGAGCGACCGCAGCATGCCGATGTCGACGTGCAGCTCAAGGTCGTCCAGGCCGTCCAGTACTCGCTCCAGGTCGGATCGCTGGTCGGCAAGCGTGGGCTCGCTCAGTTCCAGGTACCGCTTCTGCGCGGCCGGGCGCAGTATTACCTGGCGGCCGACGCCGACCGTGGCCGCCTTGGGCCTGGTCGTCAGCGGCGGTACCTCGATCTGCAGATCGGCCTCGGCCTGCGCCCGGCACGCCAGGCGCCAGCCACCTCGCAGCTCGTCGGCGGTGAACGCCCGCGTGTCCAGCGCGGAGACGGGCACGCTGCCGCCAGCGACGCGCACCTTGCACTTCTTACAGGTGCCATGACCGCCGCAGGTGGAGTCGATGGCGACGCCGTTCCAGCTCGCGGCGTCGAACAGCGTGACGCCGGGCGGAACCCGCACCTGCTTGCCATCCGGCAGGAACCGCAGGTCGACGCGGGCCGGCGCCGCGACGGCGGGACCAGCATCGCCCGTGATCATGACGGCACCGTTGTCATGGCGTGCCCACGGTCAAGAGGCGACACAGTCATGAGGCGCTCGCGGCCTGGCGGGCCCGGTGCGCCGCAATCCACCCGGCCCCCCACGGGTCCTTGTCGGTCAGCAGGTCGGCGGCCTTGACCGCCTGCACCAGCTGGGCCGAGCGGGCGTCCATGATCGCGCTGGTCAGTCCGTTCGCGATCGCCATCGGCAGGAACGCGGCGCCGATGGCACTGCGCTCGGGCATGCCGAACGACACGTTGGAGGCGCCGAGCGTCATGTTCACGCCGAGCTCGTCGCGCAGCAGCGCGATGGTCTCCAGCGTGCGCAGGACGAGCGTTGTGTCGGCGCCGACCGGCATGGCCAGCGGGTCGAAGACGATGTCCTCGAGCGGGATGCCGTACTTGCCCGTGGCGACATCGACGATCTTGCGAGCCAGCTCGAGTCGCCTGGCTGGCTCCTCCGGGATTTCCTCCTCGTCGTTGGGCAGCGCGATGACCGCCGCGCCATGGCGGGCCACCAGCGGCAGGATCGCGTCCAGCCGTTCATCCTCGGCCGTGACGGAGTTGACCAGCGCCTTGCCGTGGTAAGCGGAGAGTCCGGCCTCCAGTACCTCGACGATGGAGGAGTCCAGGCAGAGCGGCAGGTCGCACAGCGATTCGATCAGCGCTACCGCGCGCGTCATGAGCTCGGCCTCGTCGCACAGCGGTGCGCCCATGTTGACGTCCAGCATCATGGCACCGCCGGCCACCTGCTCGGCCACGTCCACCTCGACCCTGGACAGGTCACCCTTGCGGAGCTGCTCCTGGAAGATCTTGCGGCCGGTCGGGTTGATCCGCTCGCCGATGATGCAGAAGGGGCTCTCCCCGCCGATGCTGATTTGCCTGGTCGCGGACGACAGGACGGTCTCCATGGCCGCGGCCGCTCAGACGTGCGCGACGGCGCGGCGCCGCTGCAGCAGTTCCTTGGCCCGCACGACCGCGGCGGATGCGTCCGCGGCGTATCCGTCGGCGCCGACCACGTCCGCGTACTCCTGGGTTACGGGCGCACCGCCAACCATCACGATGACCTGGTCGCGCATCCCGGCCTTCTCCAGCGCGTTGATGTTCGCCTTGAACATCGGCATGGTCGTGGTGAGAAAGGCGGAGAAGCCGACGATGTCAGGCTGGTGCTGGCGGATCGCGTCCAGGAACTTCTCCGGTGCGACCTGGACGCCGAGGTCGATTACCTCGAATCCGGCGCCCTCGAACATGATGTTGACGAGGTTCTTGCCGATGTCGTGCACGTCGCCCTTGACCGTGCCCATGACGATCTTGCCGATCGTCTGCGCGCCGGTCTCGGCCAGCAGCGGCCGCAAGATCTCCAGCGCGCCGGCCATAGCCTTGCCCGCGATCAGCATCTCCGGCACGAAGAAATCGCCGCGCTCAAACCTGGCGCCGACCTCCTCCAGGGACGGGATCAGGGCCTCGTAGAGCAGGGTCTCCGGGCCCAGGCCCATGGCCAGGCCCGCCCTGGTCAGGTCGAGCACCTCGGGGCCGTTGCCGACCAGCGTGTAGTCGTA
>JASIBJ010000713.1 GCA_030045215.1 Streptosporangiaceae bacterium
CCCCGGACTGAGCCGGAGGCCAGGACCCTGGCGCAGGAGAGCGCGCTCAGCACGAGGTTCTCTCCTGCCCACCACCTTAGGCGGAGCAAACGGGTAGGTCGTACGGCTGCGGGCCAGCGCCTTTGCTGCCCGGACCGTGCTGGCAGCTGCCACGCGGCCAGCGAGCGTGCTGGCAGCGATCGTGCTGAGAGCGCAGCCTCGGGAATGGTACCCGCAATCGTCATGCCCTCCCCTTCCGCAACGATCCCGCTTTCCGCGGCCGCACGGACCTCGTCTCGTCCATCGCCGGCGCGCTTAGCACGAGCACGGTGACGTCATCGTCCTGCTCGTATCCGGCAAGCATGCGATTTACCAAGTAACCGAGCAACTGCGCCGGATCTTCCGCAACCGCCGGGGAAGCTTTGGCTGCGACCGCGACCAGCTCGTCCAGGCCCGCATCGAGGCCACGCTTGCGGTTCTCCACCAGTCCATCGGAGTACAGCACGGCAGTGTTGCCTGGCGGCAGCCGGAAGTCGTACTGCTGGCGCGGGCTCGCCCAGCCCAGCGGGGTGCCAGCCTCGGTCGGGTCAAGCCTGGGCGGCCCATCAGCCGAGAGCAATAGCGGCGGCAGGTGACCGGCGTTCCCCGCCATCCCGTCGCCCGTGACCGGATCTACCACCAGGTAGGCGACGGTCGTGACCTGCTCCTCGAGCTCGGTGGCGAGGAACAGCCGGTCCAGGCCCGCGAGCACGGCGGCCGGCCTGGGATCGGTCAGCGCGAGCGCGCGGAGGGCGTTACGGACCCGGCCCATCCCGGCGGCCGCGGTCAGCCCTTTGCCCATGACGTCGCCAGCCGCCACGGCCAGACGGCCGTCGGGCAGCCGGAAGGCGTCATACCAGTCGCCACCTATCTCCATGTTCCTGGTCACCGGCAGGCACCTGGCGGCCAGCATGATGCCGGGGACAGTGGGCAGGCTGTCGGGCAGCAGGCTGCGCTGCAGCGTCTCCGCGGTCTTGTGTTCTCGCTCGTAGAGCGTGGCCCGTTCCATCGCGAGCGCGCACTGGCCGGCCAGGGCCTCGAGGAATACCCGCTCCTCCTCGGTGATCTGCCGCGGCCGGGTGAACGAGAACCTGAGCGCGCCCAGGGAGGCGCCCGAGGCGAGAAGCGGCAGCCCGACCCAGGCCTTCTCGTCACTGTGTTCGAGGAAGAGATTGACCCCAGTGGAATTACCGAACTGCCGGCGCAGCGCATCCGGGCTCTCGAGCAGCAGCGGCCGCCGGGCCTGGATCGCCGCGGTCATCACACTCGGCGCCGACAGCGGCAGCTCGTTCGTCGGTGAGCCCGGGCTGCCAGGCAGGCCGTCAGGGTTGATCGTCCGCAGCCGCAGACGCTCGGTGTCGAGCAACGCCACGGCCGACCGCTCGGCCCCGATCGCCGACCGGCCCACCTCTGTAATGACCTGCACTACCTGCTCTACGGTGAGTGCCTCAGCCAGCATCGAGGTGGCCTGCTGGAGCCGGGCAGTGCGCAGCGCCGCAGCAGACAGCTGCTCGGTCAGCCGGCCGCGCATCTCCTCGGCCTCCCGCTGCGCGGTCACGTCCGTGCTCGCGCCGACCCACTCGATGATCTCGCCGTCGCGCTCGATCGGCACGGCCCTGACGTCGTAGTGCCGGTAGGAGCCGGTCCGGCTGCGGACACGGTACCGAGAGTCGAACACCTTGCCGGATCTAATGCTGGCCAGCCAGGCAGTCTCAACCCGCTCCCGGTCATCCGGGTGGATGGCCTCCAGCCAGCCTTTGCTCAGGTACTCCTCGGCCGTCTGCCCGGTGATCCACCGCCACTCGGGCGAATCCTCGGCAATCTCGCCGTCCGGCCTGGTCACCCACACGACCTGGGCCCCAGCTTGCACCAGCGAGCGATACCGCTCCTCGCTGCGACGCAGCGCCTCGGCGGCCTGGTGCTGCTCGGTGACGTCCACGGCGATGACCGCCACCCCGCTGATGTCGCCGTCGCTGTCCTGCGAGGGGAACCAGGAGAAGCTCCATTGCCGCGTCGGTGGCTTCAGGCCGTCGGTCGCCGCTCGGTCGTGACCACCGTTGGTTGCGGGCTCCCCGCCACCGGCGAAGGCGTGCTCCGTCGTCGGAGTCGGCTTCTCGCCGGCCTGCACGCGCCGCATCGCCACGGCCGCGGCCTCGGCCAGGTCGGGTGGCCACATCTGCGCCGTTGTCCGGCCAATGTGGTCACTAGCCGCGTTTCCGCAAAGGCCGGCCATTGTCTGGTTCATCCGGCGAAAGCGCAGGTCAGGGTCGATAAAGGCAAACGCGATTGGCGCTTCGGTAAGCAATGTGGCCAGGACCGCCGAGTCCGAGACCTCCAGGCCGGAGACTCGCGGCCGAGGCACAGACGTGCCGGTGCTCACCGCGAGCACCCCGCGTTCTGCCGATGGCTAGCCATCGAACAGCTCCTTCCTGCTCACTGCGGACACAAGAAGGCTAGCGGCAATAACGAGTGCAAGAAGCTGACCGGCCACATCTCGATGCCCATGGCAGCCTATTTGCCGAGGCTAAGGCCTGCTCGCGCGCTCCGCGCCGACCTAGGACAGGCTCGGGGCGGCCGGTACGTCGGCCACGCCCGCGGGCGGCGGGCTTCCGGCCACCTCCTGCAGCGGGAAGTGGCAGGCCACGAACTGGCCCGCCGCGGAATGCGGCTGCAGCTGGGGCTCCTGGCGCGTACAGATTTCCCGGGCCCGCGGGCACCGAGTGTGGAACCTGCAGCCCGGTGGCGGATTGGTGGCGGCGGGCGGCTCGCCCGAGAGCCCGGCACCGAATCGCGCGGCCTCCGGGTCAGCCGTCACGACCGGGACCGCGTCGATGAGGCCACGGGTGTACGGATGGCCAGGCGCGGCGCAGATGGCCTCGGCCGGGCCTACCTCGACGAGCTTGCCCAGGTACATCACGCCGATGCTGTCCGCCATGTAGCGGATTACCGACAGGTCATGCGAGATGAGCAGGTAGCTCAGCCCGTACTGGCGCTGAAGCTTGCGCATGAGGTTCAGGATCTGCGCCTGCACCGACACGTCCAGCGCCGAGACCGGCTCGTCGGCGACGATGAGCGCCGGACGCTGGATCAGCGCCCTGGCGAGCGCTAGCCGCTGGCGCTGCCCGCCAGAGAACTCCCGCGGCAGCCGGTCGGCGGCATCCGCAGGCAGGCCGACCTCATCGAGGATCCGGTTGACCTGCCGCCGGTGACCGCGCCTGCGGCCTGTCTTCTGAATCAGCAGCGGCTCGCGCAGGATGCTGCGGACTCGCATCATGGGGTCGAGCGAGGCGAACGCGTCCTGGAACATCAGCTGAATGCCGGTGCCCTGGCTGCGACGCTGGCGCGGCGACAGCTGGGTCAGGTCGGTCCCGGCGAAGTCGATGGAGCCTGCGTCGGCTTTCTCCAGTCCGACGAGCAGCCGAGCTACGGTCGTCTTCCCGCAGCCCGACTCCCCGACCAGGCCCAGCGTCTCGCCCGCCGCAAGCTCGAAGCTGACGTCGGCGACCGCGCTCACGGCCCCGACCTTGCGGCGCAACAATCCGGCGGTCACCGGGAAGTCCTTCACCAGCCCGGTGACGCGCAGCAGGGAGCCGCCTGGCGAACCGTCACCGTTGGCGGCGAGGACTCGCCGCGGCGATGGGTCGCGACCGCTCAGCCAGGCACTGACCGGCGTCGCCTGGCGGGCTTGGCCATCCCGGTGACCGAGGACCGAGCCAACGGGGAAGAAACACGCATGGGTGTGGCCCGGATGGTCGCCATCGAGGGCGGGCGTGTGCGCCGAGCACCACTCCTGGGCGTAGCGGCAGCGGGGCGCGAAGCTGCAGCCCGCAGGCTCTGTGGTCATGTCCGGCGGCCGGCCCGGAATGCTGTAGAGCGCCCGGCTGCCCTGGACGGCCAGCTCGGGTAGCGCGTCGAAGAGCGCTTCGGTGTAGGGGTGACGCGGCATCGCGAAGACCTCGCGGGTGGCGGCGTGCTCGACGATCCGCCCGCCGTACATGACGGCAACAGTGTCGGTCCGGCCGCCGATCACGCCGAGGTCGTGCGTCACGAGGATGACGGCCATGCCGAGGTCGCGGCGCAGGTCGTCGAGCAGTTCCAGGATCTCCCGCTGGATCGTCACGTCCAGGGCGGTGGTGGGCTCATCCGCGATGAGCAACCGCGGCTCGCACGCGATCGCCGCGGCGATCATGGACCGCTGCCGCATGCCGCCCGACAGCTCATGCGGGTACTGGCCTGCGACGCGCTCGGGCTCGGGCATCCTGACCAGGCGAAGGACATCGATCGCCCGCGCCAGCGCGGCCTGCCTGTCCGCGCCCTTGTGCACAACGACTGACTCGGCAATCTGGCTGCCGACCGTCATCGTGGGGTTCAGGGCGCTGGACGGATCCTGGAAGATCATGCCGATGTCGCTACCGCGGATCTTCTGCATCAGCTGCTCAGGCAGCTGGGCCAGATCCGTGCCGTCCAGCACGACCGAGCCCGACGTGATCACGCCGCCCTGCGGCAGCAACCGCACGATCGACCGCACGGTCATGGTCTTCCCGCAGCCCGACTCCCCGACCAGCCCCAGACACTCACCCTCGGCGACGGCCAGGCTGATCCCGTTTACCGCGCGGACGGTGGCGCCGGAGAGCCGGATCTCGGTATGCAGGTCGGTTATGGTCAGCAGATCGGCCATCAGCGTCCCCCCGACTTCGACTTCAGGCCGTCACGCAGCGCGTCGCCGAGCATCGTGAAGGCGACCACGACCAGCATGATCGCGAGACCGGGCGGGACGATCTGCCACCAGTAGCCGCTTGAGATGGTCTGCACGGCCGAGTTGATCATGTTCCCCCAGTCCACTGCGGGGAACTGGACGCCGAGGCCGAGGTAGCTAAGCGTGGCCAGGATCAGGATCGCGTTCCCGATCTGGAAGCTCACGTTGACGGCGATCGTCCCGAGCGCGTTGGGCGCGATGTGCCGCAGCACCGCCCGCGGGCTGGCTCCGCCCATCACGCGCACCATCTGCACGTACTCCCTGGTCCGAAGGGACAGGGCCTCCGCACGGACCAGCCGGGCGGTGCTGAGCCAGGAGGTGGCGGCAATCACCAGCACCAGCACCGGCTCGGTCGGCCGGAAGATGGTCACGATGAGCAGCAGCACCACGATCGTCGGAATCGCGATGCCAGCATCGACGATCCGCATCATGGCCGCGTCAGTGGCGCCGCCGACGTAGCCGGCCACGGCGCCCCAGACCGAGCCCAGGATCGCGGCCAGCAGGCCGGCTGCGATTCCGACCTCCAGCGAAATCTGACCACCGACCATCACGCGGCCAAGCTCGTCGTTGCCGTCGGCGTCGGTGCCGAGCGGGTGGCCCGGCCGGGGCGACAGGTTAGCGAACTGGAAGAACACGTGCACCTGGTCGGTGTGGTAGACCACCGGGCCCAGGAAGCAGAAGGCGAACATCCCGACCAGGACCGCCACGGCCGCGGAACCCAGCGCGTTCGCCCTCGCGACCGCGAGGACACGTCGCAGCCAGCCCACCGCGATCGGGAGTTGGCCGGCGACCGCCTGCCCGGCCGATGGTGGCGCGGTGCCTGCGTGCCGGCCCCTGCTGCCGCGGCCCGGCGCCGGCTGCGCATGGCTTCCATAGGCGACCCGCCCGCCCGGCCCCGACTCGCCGTCGACCTGCCTCACCTGACCCGCGCTCATCGCGCCGCGTACCGCACTCTCGGGTCAAGCAGCGCGTAGGCGATGTCGGCCAGCAGGGAACCGATGACCGCCCCGATTCCGAGCACGAGCGTCAACCCGAGGATGACCGTGACGTTATGGTTGAGCGCGGCCTGCCAGATCTGCCAGCCCACGCCGGGAAAGTTGAACAGGCTCTCCACGATCAGCGCCCCACCGAGTATCTGCGGGATGCTCAGCCCGAGCAGCGTCACCACCGGTACCAGCGAGTTGCGCAGGACGTGCCGCAGCAGCACCCGCCGCTCATCCGCGCCCCTGGCCCTGGCCGCCTCCACGTATTCCTCATCGAGGCTGTCGGCCGCCGCGGACCGCATGTACCTGGCGAAGATCGCTATCGTCCCGAGGGCGAGGGTCAGCACTGGCAGGGTGAGGTCCCGCCAGTCGGTGATCACCTGGCCGATGCCCGCATACTGCGGGCCTTCCGCCCCGAACCAGTGGGCGCCGACGCCGAGGAACAAGATCAAGACCGATCCGAGCACGAAGGCCGGCATGCCGTAGAACACGTACGTGAGCACGCGCAGCCCGTGGGCGGCGACCGAAGCCGGGCGGGCGGCCTGCAGGATCCCGGCCGGGATCGCGACGGCCAGCGCGATCAGCGTGGAGAACCCGACCAGAACGAGCGTCCGGGGCAGGCTGGTCGCAAGTAGCGCGGTGACAGACTCGCCGCCTGCGGAGACCAGCCCCAGATTGCCGTGCAGTACCTGACCCAGCCAGCTCAGGTACTGGACCAGGAACTGGCTGTGCGCCGCGGTCCCCACCACCGCCGAGCGATCCGGGCCGGGCGCGAGCTGCAGCAGCGTAAACACGATCAGCGTGACCAGGATGACTACGGCGATCGCCTGCAGCATCCGGCGAGCCAGGAAGGCAGTCATCGGATCGGCCCGCCTGGCCGTAGTCGTACCAGGCTCACTTCACGTAATACCAGTCTTCGGGGTTGATCGTCAGCGTCGAGCTCTGCGGACCGATGACCAGGTTGTCCGCCGACTCGACCAGCGTCGCCACGTTCGGAGTCCAGACGACGGGGAGCTGTTGTGACAGGTACACCTGCCACGTGTACATCGCCTGGTCGAAGGCCTTCGAGCTCTTCGCCGTCAGAGTCCGCTCGATATAGGCGTTATTCGTGGGATTGTTATAAAACCCAGCGAAAGGACTGTTCAGGAACAGCTCTTCGCCCGTCGGGAGGAAGTCCGGCGAGTAGGTCCACGAGCCCCATTCCGCTAGCTCCCATGAACTGGGCGAGCCGCCCAGCGCGATGTCGACCACCGTCGAGGTCGTCACAGCGTTGGCGGTGATGTGGATCCCGATCAGTGAGGCATTGGAGACCAGTTCCTTGACCGCCGACTCCATCCAGTCGACACCGAGGGCATAGATCATGGTGAAGTCCAGCTTCGCGCCGGCCTTGATGCCCGCGCCGCAGTCACCTGGCCCGGTACCCGGGTGAGAGCAGAAGGTCGTTCCGCCGGTTGTGTTGACCGACCAGCCGTGCGTGCTCAAGAGGTGAGCAGCGTTCGACGGATTGAGCGTCCACCGGTCGCCCGCCATCTCCAGGCTGCTCGACAGGTACTGCGTCACCGGATAGTCGGTGACCGGGCCGATGGTGACCTTGCCGTAACCGTGCATCGGGCCGCTGACGACGCCTTCCTGGTCCTGCAGCGACTGGAATGCCTGCCGGAAGTACAGCTGGCTGAAGATCGGGCCCACCGTGGGGTTGCGCCAGTTATAGGGGTAATAGCTGAGCATCCATGGGTAGATCACGGTCAGGTTGTAGTTGGTGAGCGAGACGGGGTTCGAGCCGACCTGCGAACCCGCGGCGGGAACGGGAGCATCGACCGTCGGCAGGTAACCCACGGAGATCGGATTGTTACCAGGGTCCTGGAGCTGGTCGAACTCGGCTTGCTCGGTCGTGAACGGCTCGAGGATGAACGTGGTGACGTGTTGCGCCGCGGCCGGGCCCGAGTACTTGAAGTTGTACCGCATCGTGACCTGGTCCTGGGCGGTCGCGCTGGTCACCTGCCAGGGGCCGTCGACGACGCTCCAGATCGGGGAGCCTCCCCACTTGACCGGATTTGCCGGGCCCACGGCGGCACTCGTCAGGTAGTTGTAGACGGCCTGGCAGCCCGAGATGGACTGCTCGCAGCCGCCCCGCGTCCCGGATGCGGTCACGTCCCAGGCCGAGGGCAGCGGCGTGATCTGGCTAAGCTCGTTGTCGATGAACCACGCCTGCGAGTAGCTGCCCTTCAGGGTCATCACCAGCGTGTATGGGCCGGCCGTGTGCCAGTCGGTGATGTTGTCGGGAAAAGTCCCTGGGACGTACCCGCCGTACTCGTCTGCACCGCCGACCGCGGTCTCCTCCGCCTTCTCCATGTTGATCCAGAAGATCACGTTCGCGGCGGTCACCGGCGAACCGTTGGACCAGAAGTAGTGCTTGAGCGTGATCGTGACCGTGCGGCCGCTGAACTTCGGCATTTGGGCCAGGCTGAGCTGCGGGTTCAGGGTCGGCTGGGTGCCGTCGCCGAACCAGTACAGCGGCCGGTAGAGCAGGTACTGCAGGTCGTCGCTGTTGGTGGCGGAGAAGTCGGCACCCGGAGTGAACGGGAAGATGTAATTGGCAGAAAGGCCGGGGATCGTGGCGTAGGTGGCGGTGCCGCCGTTGGTGGGCGTCGTCCCGACCGATGATGATGACGCCCCCGACCCGACAGGGCCGCACGCGGCCACCACCATGGCGAATCCTGCCACCGCGCAGGCACAGAGCACTCCGCGTCCCCGCCTGCCTCCTCGCGTTCTGGCTAGCCGCATCGCAACTCCACCTCGCATGAGGAACCGCCGTCCTTCTCCCTCGGGAACCGGCTGCCGCCGCCCCCGTGTCGCCATGCTCCTTTGAGGAGTTATGTACCGGAAACAGAATTATGGCCGACGACACGGACCTGCCGGACCAGGGGCCTCCGGCCGATGGGGGCCGACTCGGGTTCCCGGCGAGAAAACCCGCGCGCGTCCGTCGGAGCTGGCGCACCGGGGATCCGGCCCGGTCCGGCCAGCGGGCGGGCCGACTGCCAGCCGGACCTACCCAGTAGGACGCTACCGGACTAATACGGCTTTCGCTTGATAGACGGGCAGAACCACCTCGGCTGTCTGTAGTACGTTTCTGGCTGAAACAACTCTCCTCGCCAAAATCGGACGAGGCGGCATGGCGAGGCATGGCATGCCTGGCCCGGAAATCTGCGAAGCTGGATAGGTGAGCCCCCAGAGTCGACGTCGAGATCCCGCAGGCAGCCGGGGGCAGCAGGGCCGATCCGGGTCCGCCTCCGGACGCCGCCGCGTCGCCCCGGGGCTGACGGGGCCGCCACCAAATGCCCTCTTCGCCGAGATGCTCCGCGCGTCACGCGAACTGCTGGCCGTCCGGAGTCCGCTTGACGCGGAACTCATGGTCAGCGAGCTGCTTGGTACCTGGTGGGGCCAGCAGGGCGGTCGCCGTGGCGCCCGGCGACGGGCCGACATCGAGGAACTGGTCGGCGAGGGCCTCGTCAGCTACGCCGCCGAGCAGGGCAGTCCGGCGGCCCTGGCCCTGCTGTCCGGCGTCGCCTGCCTCGGCACGCCGCGGCAGGCCGCCCAGGCCGAGCAGGCGGCACTGACCCTGATGGACCGCGGCGTCGCCAGGACTGCCTGGGCCGAGCACGTCGGTGCGGTCGAGGCCGCGGAGTGCTACGTCAACTCCGACCTCTACGGCGACCGGGACGAGGTGGTCTGCGTCTTCAGCTACGCAGGCCAGGAAGAGCACGCGCTCGTCGTGGTGGTCGACTACAACGCGGGCGGGATGGCCAGGGATGGCTGGGTCACCTCGCAGGTTGCCAAGCTGCTGGACTACTGCCGTGACGCCAGCGGAACGGGCTCGACGTTCGCGCAGATCGACCCGCCCCAGGCCAGGCGGATACTCGCGGCCGGGATGACCGCCACCGAGGAGGCCGCTGATCCGCCGGTGAGCGCCTCGTTCCCCTCCTATCACGCCTTCATTCGCGCGCGCGTCCGGACCCTGCCGCCCACGCTCCGGTTCGGCGCCGCCAGCCAGGGTCCGCCGCCGGCCGTGACGGCCTTGTCCAGGCGGCAGCAGTGGCGCAAGGACCGCCGGGCGATGCTGGTGGCGGAATTCCTGGCCTCCGACGAGGCCGAGGACCTGTCCGACCGCGAGTCGGCCAGCCGGTGCGCCGACCACATCGTCGATTACGGCTGCGACCGGGACTTCGGACGGCCGCTGCGGGTCAGCCCGGCCAAGGTCGAGACGTTCCTGCTTGACTGGCTGCCGCGCAAGGTGATGCTGTCGCGGGCCGAGCAGGATGCGATGCCGCACGTGCTGCTGGCCTGGGTCCGCTGGGCGGGGCAGAAGTCCGGGCTGCCAGAAAGCTCGGTGGCCGGGACGCTCGACGCGGTGTTTGACGGGATGCGCACATTCGCGACCGTCTACCGGGATCCGGAGTCTTTCGGGCTTGAGCCGGATTTGGTCGCGAAGCTGCTGCCCGACGGCGACATGGAGGCGCTGGCCCGGCGCGTGTTCGCCTTCCCGCTGCTGCGCGGCAGTTACCGGGGCACCGACCTGGCCAAGCTCAACCCGGCCAGGCCCGAAGACCGGCCGACCCTGCTCGCCGCCGATCACGACGAGCCGGGGTCCCCGCGGGCCAGCGGCGAGCACATCAACCAGCACTCCGAGCTCGCCGACCGCCTCTGGCGCGGCGATCCCCCCGAGTTGTGGGATGCAGCCCAGCGGCTGCTCGACCTGGGCGAGAACCGGATCGACGTGCTGCACGCGCTGATCGAAACCATCGCCGAGGCCGGGCCGCACGAGCGGGACATCGCCGCCGCGCTGGCCGACTTGCCGCCGGAGGAGCGGGGGTGACGGGCAAGCCGGTCCGACCGGGCAAGCCAACCGGACCGGCCAGGATGGCCGACGCTAACGTCGGCGCGGGCGACGGCCACGTCGTCGACCTGAACGCGGACCTCGGCGAGAGTTACGGCGCGTGGCGGCTCGGCGACGACGAGGCGCTTCTGGAGATCGTGACCAGCGCCAACATAGCCTGCGGGTTCCACGCGGGCGACCCGCTGACTATGAGGCGGGCCTGTGCCAGCGCGGTCGCGCGGGGCGTGGCGATTGGCGCGCAGGTCTCGTATCACGACCTGGCGGGCTTCGGGCGCCGGGAGATGACGGTGCCGCCGGAGGAACTGGCCGCGGAGGTGCTGTACCAGCTGGCCGCACTCGACGGCATGGCCAGGGCGGAGGGCGGAAGGGTCAGTTACGTCAAGCCGCACGGGGCGCTCTACAACCGGGCGGTGCACGACCCCGAGCAGGCGGCCGCGATCGCCGCGGCGGTCAGCAGCTACGACCCTGCCCTGCCGGTTCTGTCGCTGCCGGGCTCGGAGATGGCGGCCGCCGCGGCCGGCGCCGGGCTGCCAGCCGTTGCGGAAGCCTTCGCCGACCGCGCCTACAACGACGACGCGACGCTCGTCAGGCGGGGAACGCCCGGAGCCGTGCTGACCGACTCCGCCACCGTCGCGGCCAGGGTGACGGGCCTGGTGATCCACGGGACGCTGCCGTCGATCAGCGGCAAGGAACTGCGGATCAGCGCCCGCTCAGTGTGCATCCACGGCGATACGCCCGGCGCCGTCCGCCTGGCCTGGGCGGTACGGGCCGCACTGGAGCAGGCCGGGGTGACGCTAGCGTCGTTCGCGTGATGAAGGCGGTCCCGGCCGGGGACGCCGCCGTGCTGGTGGACCTGGCCGACACCGGTTCGGCTGCTCAGCTCGCGGCGACGATCCGCGCCGCCGGGCTGGCGGGGGTGCGTGACGTGATACCCGGCGCCCGCACGGTCCTGGTCACGGTCGAGCCGGGAACCTGGGACACCGCAGAGCTGTCCGAGCGCCTGTCCGGCCTGCCGCCGCCCGACGACACCACAACGGCGGCCGCGCCTGTGGTGGAGGTCGCCGTCCGTTACGACGGGCCCGACCTCGCCGACGTCGCGGCACTGACTGGCCTGCCGGTCAGCGAGGTGATCGGCAGGCACCAGGCCGCGCGGTACCGCGTCGGCTGGCTCGGCTTCATGCCCGGCTTCGGGTACCTGACCGGCCTCGACGCTGCCCTGAGCCGGGTACCGCGCCTCGATACGCCGCGGGTGTCCGTCCCGGCCGGCTCGGTCGCCATCGCCGGCGGCCTGGCAGCGG
The DNA here is from genome assembly GCA_030045215.1 of Streptosporangiaceae bacterium. The sequence goes on from JASIBJ010000713.1 coordinate 11,950, forward strand.
TCTACCCGGCCACGTCGCCCGGCGGCTGGCGGCTCCTTGGCCGGAGCGATTCAAGGCTGTGGGACCCGCAGCGATCGCCGCCCGCCTTGCTGGCGCCCGGCACCCGCGTGCGCTTCAGGGCCGTGGACTACCTGCCCGACTGCGCGATGCCGGCCGAGGCGGCTCGCACCGGGAGCACGCACGCCAGCGGAGCGGCCACGGGCCGGACCGTCGAAGTCCTGCAGCCAGGGCCGCTGGCCACGATCCAGGACCTGGGCCGGCCAGGCTCCGGGCATCTCGGCGTGCCGCACAGCGGCGCCGCGGACGCCGGCAGCATGCGCCTAGCCAATGTGCTGGTCGGGAACGAGATTGCCGCGGCCGGACTGGAGGTGACGCTGGGCCGGCTCAGCCTGCGCTTTGGCTGCGATGCGGTCGCCGCCGTCACCGGCGCGCCAGCGCCGCTGCGGCTGCGCACCGCCTCCGGAGCCGAGCACGAGCCCGCCCATGGCGTCGCGTTTGCCGTCCCGGCCGGGGCCGTGCTCAGGCTTGGATCTCCCGTCGCCGGGCTGCGCAGCTACCTGGCGGCGGACGGCGGTATCGATGTCGCCCCTGTGCTCGGCAGCCGGTCGGCAGACCTGCTATCCGGGCTCGGCCCGCCGCCGCTGAGCGCCGGAGATATCCTCCCGCTCGGTGCGCGGCGTCCCGAGGCGGCCGCGATCAGCGCGGGCGCCGCAACGCCCGCGCCTCCCGACGCCATCGTCGAGCTACCGGCGGTCGCCGGGCCGCGGGACGACTGGTTCGGCGAGGCGGCCCTGGAGGCGCTGACGAGCGGCAGCTATCAGGTCACTGCGGCCAGCAACCGCACCGGCCTGCGGCTGGCCGGGCCGCGGCTGGACCGCCGCCGGGTGGCGGAACTTCCCAGCGAGGGCATGGTCACCGGCTCGCTGCAAGTGGCTCACGACGGACAGCCGATCCTGCTGCTGGCCGACCATCCGACCACGGGCGGCTATCCGGTCATCGCGGTCGTGCGATCGGCCGACATCGACGCCGCTGCTCAGCTGCGACCCGGCCAGAACGTCAGGTTCCGGCTGAGCGCCCGCGGCCGGCCAGGCCGGACGACCCGGTCAGGGTGAGCTGGTGAGCTGCCGGTACCCGGCCAGCACGTCGGCGGCCAGCACCGTGGTGAGATCCTCGGCCGTGGCCGTCTCGCCGCTCCTGGAGATCCGCAAGTCGCGGATTGCGCAAGCGCGCTCGAAGAGCGACCGGGCGAACCGGCCGTTCCCCAGCTCGTCAACCTGACCCTGCTCGCAGGCGGTGGTGAAAATCGAGGAGAGCACCGGCAGGGCCTCGGGATCGAAACTGTCGCCGGCCTGCGCCGCGATCACTCCGGCGATCCTGGTCAGCTCGCCGGGCACGTAGCTCGGGAACGTGATCCTGGTGCTGAACCTGGAAGCCAGGCCGGGGTTGCTGTGCAGCAGGCGGTCCATGTCCTGGGGATACCCGGCCAGCACGATGACCAGCCGGTCCCGGTCATCCTCGGCCCGCTTGAGCAGCGTGGCGACCGCCTCGGAGCCGAACGCGTCACCGCCCGAGTATGCCTCGTTATGCAGCGCGTAGGCCTCGTCGATGAACAGCACGCCCCCGAGGGCGGAGTCGATCAGCTTGTTGGTCTTGATGGCGGTGGAACCGAGGTGCTCGCCGACCAGGTCGGCGCGATGCGCCTCGACCACCTCCGGCCGGACCAGCAGGCCGAGCGCGGCGAAGATCCGGCCGATGATCCTGGCCACCGTCGTCTTCCCGGTGCCCGGCGGGCCCGTGAACACGAAGTGACGGACCGGAGGCTGGCTGACCAGTCCTTGCCGGACGCGCATCCTCGCCACCTGGAGCTGCGCCGCGATCTCGTGGACCTGCTGCTTCACCGGCTCGAGGCCGACCAGCGCATCGAGCTCGGCCAGCGCACTCTCCACGGTCGGCGTCTCGCTGTAACCGCGGAACCTCGCGGTCAGGTC